>JALZDD010000177.1 GCA_030862715.1 Actinomycetota bacterium
CGAAGCGCAGGCCTTCGAGGACTCCGCCGCCGCTCGTCCGGGTCGCGGGCGCGAGAGCCGGGAGGCCGACGACCCCGAGGAACCCGGCGGCGAAGGAGGCTGCGTCGACGGCGTACGCGATCTCGAGACCGGCGTAGCCGATGATCAGCCCGCCGAGCGCGGGGCCGAGGAGCATCGAGCCCTGGAAGCTCAGCCGGTTGAGGGCGAGCCCGGCGGCGACCTGGTCGGTGGTGAGGAGCCGGGGGATCACGCCCATGGCGGCGGGGGCGGCGACCGAGCCGGCGGCGGCCATGAGGGCGACCAGTGCGAGGACGAGCCCGAGCGAGGACGGCGAGGTGCCCAGCCAGAGGGCCTGCGCCATCAGCAGCAGCGCCAGCACGAGCTGGGTGAGGGTGGTGACCAGCAGGATCGAGCGTCGGTCCGCGCGGTCCGCCACCGCGCCGCCCCAGAGCCCGATCGTGAGCATCGGGACGAGCTGCGCGAGCGCGACGCTGCCGGACCAGAACGGGCTGTGGGTCGCCTCCCACACCTGGTACATCACCGCGACCACCGAGATCTGCCCACCGAGCCCCGACACCGCCCGCCCGATGAAGAACCGGCGGAAGGCGGGAGACGTACGCAGCGGGGTGATGTCGATCAGCAGATGGCGCACGAGGAGCGATCGTAAAGACCGGGCCGGGCGGGGTGCCAACGGTTTAGGTGAGCGGCCTATGGCCCACCTAGACTGCAGCCATGCCTCGCGTTGTCGTCGACGTCATGCCCAAGCCCGAGATTCTCGACCCGCAGGGGAAGGCCGTTCTCGGCGCCCTGCCGCGGCTCGGGTTCACCGGGGTCACCGAGGTCCGTCAGGGCAAGCGGTTCGAGCTGGAGATCCCCGAGGTCACCGATGCCGCGCTCGCCCAGATCGAGAAGCTTGCCGAGACCTTCCTGGCCAACACGGTGATCGAGAACTTCGTCGTTCGGGTGGAAGAGCCAGCCCAGGAGACGGCGCAGTGAAGATCGGCGTCATCACCTTCCCGGGCACGCTCGACGACGTCGACGCGCAGCGCGCCGTCCGTGTCGGCGGCAACGAGGCCGTCGCACTGTGGCACGGCGACCACGACCTGCAGGGCGTCGACGCGGTGATCCTGCCGGGCGGCTTCTCCTACGGCGACTACCTGCGCTGCGGTGCCATCTCCCGCTTCGCGCCGATCATGACCGAGGTCATCGAGGGCGCCCAGAAGGGTCTGCCGGTGCTCGGCATCTGCAACGGCTTCCAGATGCTCGTCGAGTCCCACCTGCTCCCCGGCGGCCTGCTGCGCAACGACCACCTCAAGTTCATCTGCCGCGACCAGAAGCTGCGCATCGAGAACACCTCGACCGCCTGGACCTCCGCGTTCACCCAGAACCAGGAGATCGTGGTCCCGCTGAAGAACGGCGAGGGGCAGTACGTCGCCGACGCCGACACCATCAAGCGGCTCGAGGGCGAGGGCCGCGTCGTCGCGCGCTACCTCGACGTGAACCCCAACGGCTCGGTCAACGACATCGCCGGCATCACCAACGAGGCCGGCAACGTCGTCGGCCTGATGCCCCACCCCGAGCACGCCGTGGAGACCCTCACCGGCTCCGGCACGGACGGGCTCGGCTTCTTCACCTTGCTGGCCGAGAAGGCCTTCGCCTGACCTCTCGCTCTCAGCGCGCGTGGGCGAGGTCGTACCAGGTGACGGCCGTCGCCATGCCGTTGGTCGTGCGCCCGAGCCGCCGCTGATAGGCGACCAGGCCGACGTGGGTGTTCCAGTCGAGCACCCCCGTGACCTTGACCCGCTCCTCGGTGCGGGTGGTGGAGTTGAGGGCGCGCTGGAGGTCGCGGACCTGGTCGCCGGCGGAGCCGCGCTTCAGGATCGGGTGCCGGTTGGCGGCCCACAAGGTCTTCCAGGCGCCCCTGGTCCACAGGTCACGCACCGCCAGCCCGTGCGTGCGCTGCCAGTCGTGGACCGCGGCGCGTAGCCCGGAGCCGTACGTCCCGCTCATCACACCGTCGAAGGTGCCCCGGGTGCCGAGCATGCACTTGAGCGCCTTCACGTACGCCACCGGCGGTGTGTAGGTCGTCGTCGCCGGCTTGAGGTCGGGGTAGTAGTCGAAGTCGACGCGTACGCCACCGCAGCGGACCACTGCCGGGGCGTAGGAGCCGCGGCCGACGTCGAGATAGTCGGAGTCGATGTTGATCGTGACGCCACCGTGGGTCTCGTCGTGGCCGCCGCGATACTGCTTGACGCGGTCGTGGTCGCTCCACACCGAGTCCGGGATGTACGTCGTCGAGGTGTTCGC
>JALZDD010000191.1 GCA_030862715.1 Actinomycetota bacterium
GGTCGTCGCTGTCCAGGGCCTTGGCGATGACGGCCTTGACGGACTCGGCCTCGATGCGGGCCTGGGCGGGGTCGTAGACGCCGCAGGGCAGGTCGCAGTGGGCCGAGACCTCGATGGTGGGAGCGAAAAGTCGCGCGAACATGCGGGTCCTCTCAAAGAGTGTTCATGTGTCCTACGGATTGCGACACTACTCCGCATGGAAGACATCGCGGCCAGGGCACCCCGACACAGCTGGGGGATGGCGAAGGTCGTAGGGGTCTCGATGGAGCCGACGCTGCGGGCGGGTGACCGGTTGTGGGTCTCCTATGGGCGTACGCCGGTGCCCGGGTGCGTGGTCGTCGCCCGGCTCGCCGACGGGGCGGTCGTGGTGAAGCGGGCGGTGGAGCGGCGTACGACCGCATCCGGGCGCCCCGGGTGGTGGCTGCTCTCGGACAATCCGGCCGCTCCTGGGGTGATCGACTCCCGTCACCGGGGGCCTGTCGCGGATGCCGACGTGCTCGGCGTCGTCGTGGCCCGACTCTGGCCGCGCCCGCGCATCCTGGGGCAAATCTCTGGATGAGGGCTCCAGATGAGGGCTTCGTCACCTTGTAGGAAACATCAACCGCTTCCTCCGGTAGCCTGTGGGAAACTTTTCGCCATCCGGGCATCACATCCCTGTAGATGGCGCCTTGCGCGGCTCCACCCCTCGGCTCGCGTTCGACCGCCCGACGTCCGAGTCCGTAGTTTTCTGGAGGCCCCCAATGACCGAGTCCACCCTGTCCACCGAGACCACCGCCTATGACGGCGACCCGGTGTTCGAGCTTCACCGCGGCGGCAAGATGGCGATCGCGGCGACCGCATCGGTCTCCGACAAGGCGTCGCTGTCGATGGCCTACACCCCCGGCGTCGCGCGGGTCTGCACCGCGATCGCCGAGAACCCTGAGCTGGCCCACACCTACACCTGGGTGCCCAACACCGTCGCGGTCGTCACCGACGGCACCGCGGTGCTCGGACTCGGTGACATCGGCCCAGCCGCCGCGATGCCGGTGATGGAGGGCAAGGCGGTGCTGTTCAAGGAGTTCGGCGGCGTCGACTCGATCCCGATCTGCCTGGACACCACCGACGTGGACGAGATCGTCGAGACGGTCATCCGGATGGCGCCGAGCTTCGGCGGGATCAACCTCGAGGACATCTCCGCGCCGCGCTGCTTCGAGATCGAGGACCGCCTCAAGGAGGCGCTCGACATCCCGGTCTTCCACGACGACCAGCACGGCACCGCCGTGGTCACACTGGCCGCTCTGATGAACGCGCTGAAGCTGACCGGCCGCAACCCGGAGTCGACCCGCGTGGTCATCTCGGGTGCCGGTGCCGCCGGTGTCGCGGTCGCCAAGATCCTGCTCGAGTTCGGCATCAAGGACCTCGCCCTGCTCGACCGCAAGGGCGTCATCTCCACCACCCGCTCGGACCTGACCGAGTCGAAGAGGGCGATCGCCGAGGTGACCGCGGACATCACCGGCCGCTCGGGCTCGCTCGCCGACGCGCTGGCCGGCGCCGATGTCTACGTCGGCGTCTCCGGCGGCACCGTCCCCGAGGAGCTCGTCGCGACCATGGCCCCGCAGGCGATCGTCTTCGCGATGGCCAACCCGAACCCGGAGATCCACCCCGACGTGGCTCACAAGTACGCCAGCATCGTCGCCACCGGGCGCTCTGACTTCCCCAACCAGATCAACAACGTCCTCGCCTTCCCCGGCATCTTCCGGGGTGCGATCGACGTGCACGCCTCCTCGATCACCGAGGGCATGAAGCTCGCCGCCGCGCAGGCGCTGGCTGCTCTGGTCGGCGACGAGCTCTCCGAGACGAAGATCATCCCGGAGCCGTTCGACCCCCGCGTCGGCCCCGCTGTCGCTGCCGCGGTCGCCGAGGCTGCGCGGGCTGACGGGGTCGCTCGCGCCTGAGTGTTCCGCGATCTGCACACGTTGATCGAGAAACCGCCCAGGTCGGTAGGGTCGGGCGCATGTTCGCTGCGTACGCCGAGAAGTTCTCATCCGACGATCCGATCTCCGGCCTCGTGCTGGGGGAGCGGCCCGACCCTGTCGCTCCGGACGGGTGGACGACGGTCACCGTCAAGGCGGCCTCGCTGAACCACCACGACCTGTGGTCGCTGCAGGGGGTCGGGCTCAAGGCCGAGGCGCTGCCGATGATCCTGGGCTGCGACGCGGCCGGCCTCGACGAGGACGGCAACGAGGTCGTGGTGCACTCGGTGATCTCCTCGCCCGACTGGACCGGCGACGAGACCCTCGACCCGAAGCGGTCGCTGCTCTCCGAGCGTCACCAGGGCACCTTCGCCGAGAAGGTGATCGTGCCGCGGCGCAACGTTGTGCCGAAGCCCGCCGGGATGTCGTTCGAGGAGGCCGCCTGCCTGCCGACGGCATGGCTGACGGCCTACCGGATGCTGTTCACCCAGGGCGGGCTCAAGGCCGGCGACTCGGTGCTGGTGCAGGGCGCCGGCGGGGGAGTGGCGACCGCGGCGATCACCCTCGCGCGGGCCGCCGGCCTGAAGGTCTACGCGACCTCGCGTGACGAGGCGAAGCAGAAGCGCGCCCTCGAGCTCGGTGCCCACGAGGCCCTGCCGTCGGGCGAGAGGCTCCCGGTCAAGGTCGACGCGGTGATCGAGACTGTCGGGCGGGCGACCTGGAAGCACTCGGTGCGCTCGCTGCGTCCGGGTGGGTCGATCATCATCAGCGGCACCACGTCCGGGGCGAACCTCGACGACGCGATGCTGACCAACATCTTCTTCCTGCAGCTGAAGGTGATCGGCTCCACGATGGGCACCCGCAACGAGCTGGCCAGCCTGGTCTCGCTGCTCGAGGCCACCGGCACCCGTCCGCTGATCGACCGCACCATGGCGCTGACCGAGGCCAAGGCGGGCTTCGAGGCGATGCACGCCGGCGATCTCTTCGGGAAGGTCGTCTTCACTTTGTGACGCCTGCGGTGTGACGTACGGCCGTGTGACGTACGGAATATCGTTCGACTCTCCCCGGTTCAACAAGGGACCATTGAGTGTCACTGCCGGGGGGCTCGAAAAGTTTCTCGTGGCGTGATGTCGAAATCGGCCCCGCCCGTTCGATCTATGTATAGAGCGGGTGGCACCGGGCCCCTGCGTACGACCCGAGGAACACGTCATGACTGCTGCCGTCACAACATCGCATCGTCCACACGACGGTGAGAAGCGGCGTACGCCTGCCGTCATCACCCTGCTCGTGCTGGCCACCTTCGTGGTGATCCTCAACGAGACGATCATGCTCAACGCGATCCCGAACCTGATGAACAGCTTCGGGGTCACAGAGCATGCCGCTCAGTGGGTCTCGACCGCGTTCATGCTGACCATGGCGTCGGTCATCCCGGTGACCGGCTGGTTCCTGCAGCGGGTGACGACCAGGACCGCGTACGCCACGGCGATGGGTGTCTTCATCGCCGGCACCCTGATCTCGGCGATCGCGCCCGTCTTCGGGATCCTGCTCGCCGGCCGGGTCATCCAGGCGGCCGGCACCGCGGTGATGATGCCGCTGCTGATGACCACGCTGATGACGGTGGTCGACGAGAGCGACCGGGGCCGGGTGATGGGCAATGTCACCATGGCGATCTCGGTCGCGCCGGCGCTCGGGCCGACCGTGTCCGGACTGATCCTGGGCTTCGGCTCGTGGCGACTGCTCTTCCTGCTGGTCCTGCCGATCGCCATCGGGGTCGCCTGGTCCGGTCTGCGCCGGCTCGAGAACGTGGGCGAGACCTCCGAGTCGACCGTGGACTGGGCGTCCGTGGTGATCGCCGCGCTCGGGTTCGGATCGCTCGTCTACGGGCTGAGCCGCTTCGCCGAGGGTGAGGTCGGGCGTCCGGTCGTGATCGCCGCCGTCGGCGCGGTGCTGATCGTCGGGTTCGTGTTCCGTCAGCTCCACCTGCAGCGGGTCGGCACGCCGTTGCTGGACCTGCGCGCGTTCCTGCACTCGACCTTCACCAAGGCGCTGGTGCTGATGGCGATCGCGTTCCTGGCGATGATGGGCTCGATGATCCTGTTGCCGCTCTACCTGCAGACCGTGCGCGGCCTGTCCCCGCTGATGACCGGCCTGCTGGTCATGCCCGGTGGCCTGGCCATGGGTCTGCTCGGGCCGACCGTGGGACGGATCTTCGACACGTACGGTGGCCGGGTGCTCGTGATCCCGGGCTCCGTCGGCATCGTGGTCGCTCTCGCAGGGCTCTCGCAGATCTCGCTGACAACGCCCTACCTGCTCGTGCTGGTGCTGCACCTGGTCCTGATGGTCAGCCTGGCGGCGGCCTTCACCCCGGTCTTCACCCTGGGCCTCGGCTCGCTGCCGTCGCACCTCTACTCCCACGGCTCCTCGATCCTGGGCACGCTCCAGCAGGTCGCGGCCGCCTTCGGCACCGC
>JALZDD010000193.1 GCA_030862715.1 Actinomycetota bacterium
AAACAGGGTCGTGAAACACCGTGCCAGAGGGTCCCGTTCAAAACTGTCGGTGGTCCCGTCTAGCGTCTGCCTTGATGACGACGAAGACACGTGGACAAGCGGCAGGCAAGGGGAAGAAGTCTGCCCCTCAGGAAGGAAAGAACATGGCGGCAGGTGATCGCGAGAAGGCATTGGACGCCGCTCTCGCCAACATCGAGAGGCAGTTCGGCAAGGGCTCGGTCATGCGGCTGGGCGATGAGACCCGGGCACCGCTGGAAGTGATCCCGACCGGCTCGATCGCGCTCGACGTGGCGCTGGGTCTGGGCGGTCTGCCCCGCGGGCGGGTCGTGGAGATCTACGGACCGGAGTCCTCGGGTAAGACGACGGTGGCCCTCCACGCGGTCGCCAGCGCGCAGCGCGCCGGCGGCATCGTGGCCTTCATCGACGCCGAGCACGCGCTCGACCCTGAATACGCGAAGAACCTCGGCGTCGACACCGACGCCCTGCTGGTCTCCCAGCCCGACTCGGGTGAGCAGGCGCTGGAGATCGCCGACATGCTGATCCGCTCGGGCGCGCTCGACCTGATCGTCATCGACTCCGTCGCGGCGCTGGTGCCGCGGGCCGAGATCGAGGGCGAGATGGGCGACAGCCACGTCGGTCTGCAGGCTCGACTGATGAGCCAGGCGCTGCGAAAGATGACCGGTGCGCTCAACAACTCCGGCACGACCGCGATCTTCATCAACCAGCTGCGCGAGAAGATCGGCGTGATGTTCGGTTCGCCCGAGACCACGACCGGTGGTCGCGCGCTGAAGTTCTACTCCTCGGTGCGACTCGACGTGCGCCGGATCGAGACGCTCAAGGACGGCACCGACATGGTCGGCAACCGCACCCGCGTCAAGGTCGTGAAGAACAAGGTCGCCCCGCCGTTCAAGCAGGCGGAGTTCGACATCATGTACGGGAAGGGCATCTCCCGCGAGGGCGGCCTGATCGACGTCGGTGTCGAGGCGGGCCTGGTCCGCAAGGCCGGTGCTTGGTACACCTACGAGGGCGACCAGCTCGGTCAGGGCAAGGAGAACTCCCGCAACTTCCTCAAGGACAACCCCGACCTGGCCAACGAGCTGGAGAAGCGGATCCTGGAGAAGCTCGGGGTCGTGCCGACGGTCGACGCCCCGGCCGACGGCGAGGCGGCGCCTGTAGCCGAGCCCGCCGGCGTCGAGGACTTCTAGGTCCAAAGGCACCGGCTGACCCGTGGCTTCGTCAAGGCCTGATCGTTCGTCCACCCAGGATCCCTGGGTGGACGAACGGCCCGCGCCCGACTGGCTGGGCGACGTCTCGCTCGGCGTAGAAGCCTGGGCCGGAGCCGCATCGTCGGTTGAGCCGGATTCGCGAGGCGATGTCCTGAGCCTGTCGAAGGGTACGAGCGAATCCGTGTCGAAACCAACACAGTCCCGTCGGCGCAAAGCCCGGCCTGCAGACCCGGCCGACCCCAAGAACGACCCCGAGCCCGACCACGAGGCGATCGCCCGCAAGATCCTCCTCGACGCCCTGACCGGCCAGGCGCGCAGCCGCAAGGAGCTCGCCGACAAGCTGGAGAAGAAGGAGGTCCCCGCAGCCCTGGCGACACGGCTGCTGGACCGCTTCGAAGAAGTCGGCCTGATCGACGACGAGGCCTTCGCCAAGGCCTGGATCGCCAGCCGGCAGCCCGGAAAGGGCCTGGCGCGACGAGCCCTGGCCCAGGAGCTGCGCCGCAAGGGCATCGACGACGACGTGGCCCGCGACGCGCTCGATGAGATCGACCCCGACGACGAGCGCGAGGCCGGCCGGCGGATGGTCCGGCGCAAGCTGCGCTCCCTGGAGCGCTTCGACGACCAGACCAAGACCCGGCGTCTGGTCGGGATGCTCGCCCGCAAGGGATACGGCGCCGGTGTGGCCTACAGCATTGTTCGCGAGGAGCTCGCTCTGGCCGATGACGATGGCGCCGACGGTCTCGTGTCAGAATCCGATCTGTGAGTAAGCAGCAAGAGCGCGAGATCCTGACCTACGACCTCTTCGGCACCGCGGTGCGCGACATCGCCCAGAAGGTCGTCGACAGCGGCTACGAGCCCGACATCGTGCTCTCCATCGCCCGCGGCGGTCTGGCCCTCGGGATGGGCCTGGGCTACGCCCTCGACGTGAAGAACCTGTCCGCGATCAACGTGGAGTTCTACACCGGCGTCAACGAGCGTCTCGACGTCCCGATCATGCTCCCGCCGACCCCCGCGGCCG
>JALZDD010000200.1 GCA_030862715.1 Actinomycetota bacterium
CCCCACCAGCCGACGACGTACGCATAGCCGAGCAGCCAGCCGAAGAGGCTGGAGCCGCCGTAGTAGAAGAGGTTGTAGAGGGCGCTGGCCTGGGCCTTGCCGACCCGGGCTCGCGCGCCGACCCAACCCGAAGCGACGCCGTGGGCGCCGAAGAAGCCGGTGGTGAGGACGACGAGGCCGGTCAGGACCATCGCGAGGTTGTCGGGGAGGGTCATCACGACGCCGACGATCGTGATGACGACGCAGGTCAGCATGACCTTTCGCCGCCCGTGGGTGGCGGCGAGGCGGCCCGCGACCGACGAGGAGACGGTGCCGCCGAGATAGGCGAAGAAGATCTGGCTCGAGATCGCCACCGGCAGCCCGAAGGGCTCGCGTTCGAGGCGGAACCCCAGATAGTTGTACGTCGCCACGAACCCGCCCATGAGCAGTGCTGCCTGCCCGTAGAGCACGAGCATGCCCGGGTCGCGGAGGTTGGCGAGCACCCCCTCGCGTACGGACGTGGTCGGCCTGCCGGTCGGGCGGACCCAGCCTTGGGTTGGAGGAATCAGGGTGATGGCGATGATCGCGGCGATCGCCGACAGGACGCCGCCGGCGGTGACGCCCAGGCGCCAGCCGCCGAGGTCGGCGAACGGCCCGGTGATGACCCGGCCGAGGAGGCCGCCGACGGTGGTGCCGGAGATGTAGATGGCCGCGGCGAGGCTGACGTGGCGTACGTGGATCTCCTCGGCCAGATAGGCGACCGCGAGGGCGGGTACGCCGCCGAGCGCCAGCCCTTCGAGGCTGCGCAGGACGAGGAGCGTGGTGAAGCCGGGGGCGAGCGGGGTGAGCAGGCCGAGGACGAGGGAGATCGAGAGCGCGATCTTCATCGCCGGCGCCCGGCCGATCCGGTCGGCGACCCACGACCAGCCGAGGACGCTGACCGCGAGGCCGAGGGTCGCGGTGGAGACGGTGAGCGCAGCGGAGGCCTCGTTGACCTCGAGCGCGTGCGCGACGGTGGGGAGGATGCCCTGGGTGGAGTACATCTGCCCGAAGGTCGCGATCCCGGCGGCGAAGAGGCCGATCAGGATCCGCCGATAGCCGCTGCTGCCGGCATCGTGCCCGACCCAGGGGCGGGCCAGGGAGGCATCGACGGACATCGTTCTCACGGTAAAGCAGGTGTTGTGGGTGGGTGAAGCCGCGGCGTACGTGAGATATCTCTACTCTGGGGGCGATGTCCGCGCTGACCGATCGACTCTCGACCCGTCTCGTCGGTGTCGACGTGGCGCGGTGCCTGGCGCTGCTGGGGATGATGGCGACGCACGTGCTCGATCCGGTCGACGCCTCCGGGGAACTGACCAGGATCCAGGCGGTCGCCGGTGGCCGTTCCGCGGCGCTCTTCGCGGTGCTCGCCGGAGTCAGCCTGGCGCTGATGACCGGCCGTCAGGAGCCGGTGCGGGGGCGGATGCTCGCTTCCCGGTCGCTCGGGCTGGTCGCGCGGGCCGTGCTGATCGCCGCGCTCGGGCTGGTGCTCGGGTCGCTCGGCACCAACATCGCGATCATCCTGACCTACTACGGGGTGCTGTTCCTGCTCGCCATCCCGTTCCTCGGGCTGCGGGCGCGGTGGCTGTGGCTTCTCGGTGTGCTCTGGATCGTGGTCGGGCCGCTGTTGTCGCAGGTCATCCGGCCGATGCTGCCCCCGCGACAGTTCTCCAGCCCGGATCCGGGCCAGCTGCTGGAGCCGGGCCGGCTGCTCGCCGAGCTGCTCTTCACCGGCTACTACCCGGCCGTCCCGTGGCTGGCCTACGTGCTGATCGGGATGGCCATCGGCCGTGTCGACCTGCGCAACCGGCTCGTGGTCGACATGATCTGGACCAGCGGCATCATCATCTCCGTCTCGGCCACCTGGCTGTCGGGGAGGCTGACCCGGCTGCCGTCGGTGGCCGAGGTGCTGCTGCGTACCTATCCGGAGCTGGACATCGACGGAGCGCTGACCGCGATGAGCCATGGCCTCTACGGGCAGACGCCGGTCGACGGCGGCTGGCAGTGGCTGCTGGTCGTCGCGCCGCACTCGTCCACGCCGTTCGACCTGGCGCAGACGATCGGCACCTCGATGTTCGCCATCGGCGCCTGCCAGATGATCGCGCTTCGCTTGCCGGACCGGTGGCGCGCCGGGATGGCGGTGCTGTTCGGCGCCGGCACGATGACCCTCACCCTCTACACGCTGCACGTGATCATGAAGACCGATGCCGTCTGGCCGCCGGAGACGCC
>JALZDD010000204.1 GCA_030862715.1 Actinomycetota bacterium
GTGCGCTCGGAGACGTCGAGCCGGGTGGCCAGGTCGGCGCCGGTCCAGCCGGCCGAGGACTGCAGCAGGCCGAGGAGCGCGAGCAGTCGCGCAGAGGTTTCCAGCACGGGCTCAGAGTGCGGCAAAAAAGATTCACGGGCCAGCGGAATTCCGGAATCAGGCTTGCCGGAACCCTTCATAACGTGGGTCTCACAAGGTCGGAAACCACCAAGGAGAAGTCATGAACACGCAGGTCAGCACCGGAATCAGCACCAAGTCCAACGGCGAGATCAGCACCGTCACCGTCGAGTTCCCACAGGCGGATCTCGACGACCTCCGCACCCGCCTGGAGCGCACCCGATTCGCCGCCAGCGTGCCGGGCGACTCCTGGGACTACGGCACCCCGACCGCCTACCTCGCCGACATGGTCGAGCGCTGGAAGAGCTTCGACTGGCGCGCGGTCGAGGCGCGCATCAACGCCGTGCCCAACCACCTGACCGAGATCGACGGCCAGGTCATCCACTTCGTCCACGTACCTTCCTCGAACCCGGACGCGAAGGCGCTCCTGCTCGCCCACACCTACCCGGGCTCGTTCCTGGAGTTCCTGCCGATGATCGAGTCCCTGACGGAGGAGTTCCACCTGGTGATCCCCGAGCTGCCGGGCTTCGGGCTCTCGACGCCGGTGGTCGACACCGGCTGGACGATGAAGCGGGCGGCCGAGGCGTACGACGTTCTCATGCGCCGGCTCGGCTACGACTCCTACGGGGTGCACGGCAGCGACGGCGGCGCGATGATCGGTCGCGAGCTGGCCCTGCTGAACCCCGAGGGCTTCCTCGGCGCGCACGTGCTGCAGCTCTTCTCGTTCCCGTCGGGCGACCCGAGCGAGTTCGAGAACTTCGGACCGAAGGAGTACGCCGCGCTCGAGCACATGCAGTGGTTCCAGTCGGTCGGCGGCTACAACGCCATGAACGGCTCCCGGCCGCAGACGATCGGCGCGGCGCTGGCCGACTCTCCGGTCGGGACGCTGGCCTACAGCGAGCTCTTCGAGTCCTTCGGCAACGGCACCTCGCTGGTCACCCCCGAGCAGGTCATCGAGCAGGCGACCTACTACTGGCTCACCAACTCCTACGCCTCGGCTGCGCGCTACCACTACGAGGAGGGGCACGCCGAGCGTGAGCCGGAGGTCTCCCAGGGCCGGATCGGGGTCGCCGTCTTCAAGGACGACTTCCAGACCATCAGGTCGCTGGCCGAGCGGGACAACGCCAACATCCAGCACTGGTCGGAGTTCCCCGAGGGCGGCCACTACGCGGCCATGGAGCGTCCCGAGGACGTGGCCGCCGACCTGCGGGCGTTCTTCGCCTGACTGCCCCGCATGAACCCGAGGATCGCAGCCCCTCCGCGGCTGCGATCCTCGGGTTCTGTCAGGTGGTCGTCGTGGTGACGGTGGTCGCGACCATCACCGCGGTCATGACCGCGATGACCTCGTCCATCGCGTCCTTGACGCCCTTGGCGGCCCAGTCACCCCGGGCGATCTCCTTCGCCCGCTTCTTGACCGCTCCGGCGCCGACGGCTCTCGTGTCGACCACCTTGTGGGCGAGGTCGATGGAGGAGAGCAGTGCGATGAGCGGCCCGGTCCGTTCGTCGGGTGCGGCGCCCTGGATGAGCACAGCGACCAGGCGGCCGCGTACGGCGTTCTCGTGACTCGAGTCGGCAGCCGGCCAGGTGGTGCGCGGGAAGAGGCCGAGGATCTTCTCGTCGCGGCGCTTGAGGATGTTGCGGTCGCACAGCCGCGCGGCGAGGGCCTCGTGCAGGCCCCTGCCGAGGTCGGTGACGGCGTTCTTCGCCGCCAGCGGCTTGGCAGCCAACACGTCGTACGCAGCGGCCAGGATCGGCTCGTCCGGCCGCCGGCCCGGCACCGCCATGGCCTTGGCCGGGGTGAGCCCGGACTTGGGGACGACCTGGACCGAGCCCGCCATGACGAGCTCGGTCAGGATCGCTCCGCCCAGCGCCTGCTGGACCCAGGACGAGGCGAGCGTGCCCTTCTCGTCGTCGAGCACGAGCAGCAGCAGGTCTTCCGCGATCAGCATGGATCGACGGTAAAACGACTTGCTGCCCGGCGCCTCCTACGAAAGACGGATCTTTGCTCGGACCTTCGTCTAGGCCTCTGCCGACTCGGGGCCGGCGACGTCGAACATCCAGCTCACGCCGAACTTGTCCTCGAACTGGCCGAAGTAGTCGCCCCACGGAGCCTGCGCGAACGGCATCCCGGGCGTGCCGCCCTCGGAGAGCTTGGCGTAGTAGTCGGCGAAGCGCGGGTGGTCGGCGGGATCCGCGCTGGTCATCGCGACGGTGATGCCGGCGGTCGGGGCGACGTAGTCCATGCCCATCCCCGAAGGCGTGTCGGCGGCCATCAGGACGAGGCCGTCGTCGAGGGTGAGCGAGCCGTGCATGACCAGGTCCTTCGCCTCCGGCGGCACCGGACCCATCGCGTC
>JALZDD010000211.1 GCA_030862715.1 Actinomycetota bacterium
GGTGCTGGAAGCCGACGCCGCGACGGCCGGTGGTGGACATCGTGGAGCAGACCGAGCGCACCCTGTCGGGGTGGCGGATCGCGAGGGTCTGGGCGATCATCCCGCCCATCGACACGCCCCACACGTGGGCGGAGCCGATGCCGAGATGGGTCAGCAGCGCGGCCGCGTCGTCGGCGAGGTCGTCCATCGCGTACGGCGCCGGCGTCGGCAGCCCCGCGAACGCCCGGGCCAGCCGCGCGAGCGTGATCCGCTCGTCGGACGGATGCGGCGAGGAGTGGCCGATGTCGCGGTTGTCGTAGCGGACCACGTAGAACCCGGCCCGGGCCAGCTGCTCGCACAGCTCGGTGTTCCACCAGGTCATCGGGCCGCCGAGCCCCATGATCAGCAGCAGCGGATCAGCGCTGGGACTGCCGAACGTGTCGTACGCCAGCTCGACCCCTCCGGGGAGGAAGGCGGTGGACTCGGTCGGCTCGGCGGCGGTGGTCATGTGCAAACTTTACCGGGTCGTCAACTGAGGTCGACCGGTTCGCCGACGACGTAGCCGCGAGCACGTCGTCCCGCACGGACGCCGCCCATCTGGCTGCCACAGATCTCGACTCTCACAGGTGGACTGCCACTCAGTCGAGATCGACTGGTTCGTTCGTGATCTCGCCGTTCCAGTCCGACATCTCTTCCTGGTCCACCTCCACTGCGGGCCCATTCGCAGTGAAACCCACGGTTCCTTCGGCCGCCGGCGGCGCCCAGAACGCAGCGGTGAGATCGCCACGGACGAGATGAAGGGACCCGTTCGGCTTGACCGTCGGTTCGTATTCCTCAAACGCGGCTGCCAACGCCGCTATGGGGTCGGCGTGAGCCGTTCGGAAGGAAGCCTGAATGTCGTAGTGATAGGACTTGTACTTGTCGCTCCAGCCATGCGTATCTACACCGTCGTACGCGCCAGTCGAGTCCTCGGCGCGTGACTCGAGGACGCTGTTGGCCGTGGAAGACAACTCGCGCGACCACTCGATGACATCTGAACGTTGTTGTTCCAGGGTTTCGAAGGACTTCTCACTCATTTGTCCACAACCTTCGGTCAGCATCAAGACGAGCGTTGACAGGATGAGTAAGAGAACTTTCGTCGTCATGGGCGATCCGTGTCAGGAGCGGTCGGGGTGCGATCACTTTCTGGGTCGACCGGGTCGCGGTACCACGGGTCGTATACCTGTTCTGCGCGTCCGACCTCGTCGTACTGGCCGTTGACGATGTGGGCCATGTTGGCGAGTGACTCCGAATCGTGGTCGTAGTACTTGACGTGGTCGTCGATGTTGGGGATCGACCCTCTGCTGGTGCTCTCGGCCTGGAAGCGTACGGCACCGAAGTCGTCTTCGGCCGGGTTGTGTCCGAGGCCGGCGCCGGTCATCTGGGCGACGGGGCCGGCAAGGGGGCCGAGGGGGCCGGCGAGCACACCAGCGCCGAGGGCTGCGGGGCTGACCCACCCCGTCTGACCCAACCTGCCGACCAGGTCTTGGCTGTTCGTGCCGACGAAGACATGTCCCGATCCGACGCCGAGGTCGTCGGCGGAGTCGGCATCGTCGCCGGCTCCAGGACTGCCGAGCAGGACGACGTCGTCCGCGTTGGGGTGGTGGTCGGTCATCGCGTGTCCGACCGTCGTCGAGCCGTAGCTGTGCCCGATCGCGGTGAGATGGAATTCGTCGGGGCGCATGGCGTTGAGACCATCGAGCGTGTCGGCGAGGCGACTTCCGCCGGCGGTCGCCATGCCCTCGGCAGCGACGCCTGCCGAGTCGGCGCCGCTGGGGGCGTCGTAGCCGATCCAGAACATCGTGGCCGTGCTGGTTCCGCCGTGGAACGAGGCTGCCTGCTGAAGGTTGATCGCACTCTCAGCGTTTCCTGTGGCGGACTCCATGTCCGTCGTCAGCCCAGGTACATTCACCGACACGTTGTCCGCGGTGTCAAGGTCACCGACGGCCATGGCAACGGTTCCATCCCCGCCAAATGCCATGGGATCGTACATGTAGATCTGTGCTTCGTAGTGCTGGAGCGTCTCGGGGTCCCTTGCCCGCTCAATCCTGGTGCGAGCGTCGTCTGCTGCCATCGCATTGTCGTAGCGGGTCTGCTCGTCCTCGGTGCGCTGGTCTTCGGGGATGGCGCCGAGCTCGGCGAGGTCACGGTCGAGCGAGATCGTGTTCGCCTCACTGCGGTCAGCCGCGGGGATGCCGTCGGTGTTCCCGACGATCTCGGGGTACGCGGCGGTCATGCCCGCTCGTTGCTCGTCGGTGAGGCCGCCCCACCACGCCTTGACCGACTTGGGATCCTTGCCCGACGGCATCGAGTCTCTGGCGGTGTCGGCGGGATCGGCGACTCCGGCGTACTTCTGGTCGACCTGCCGCTCGGTCATCGCACCGCGGAGCGCGGCCGCGACCTTCTCCTCGCTGGCCTTGAGATCCTCGGCCCACTTCACCAGATCCGACTCGTAG
Source organism: Actinomycetota bacterium (assembly GCA_030862715.1). Next base: position 2,475 of record JALZDD010000211.1, read on the forward strand.
GTCTCGACCTGGTCGGTGCAGCGGTCGCAGTCCGACTTGAGGATCCGCAGCTCGGCCTCGTCGGTGGGCAGCGGGTTCGCTCGGGCGGTGAGCTCGTCGACCTGGCGGGCCAGGCGCTCTCGTTCGCCCTTCAGATCCTGATGACGCCGCTTGAGGTCGACCAGGTCGTCGCCATGGCCCAGGACGGCGTTGGCCGCAGCGCGCAGTGCCAGCGAGCAGGCATCGGCGTGCGTGCCGATGGGGCTGAGCGCCTGCGCGTACGCGGCGGCCGCCTGGCCGTCGAGGAGGCCGGAGTCCTTCGCCTTTCCGCCGACGAACGAGCCGTGGTCGTCGAAGATCGACGACGAGGTACGCAGGGTGGACCCCATCTCCTGCACCTTCTGGCCGTCCGCGGTGAACTCGGGCGTCTCGCTCGGCCTCGGGGGCAGGGAGACGGTGACGGTCACCGGATCTCCTTGATGGTGCCCAGCACCAAGGATGCGTTGATGTCGGTCTTCGCGTCGGTCTCGAGGATGCCGATCGCGGTGCTCCTCAGCCCGTCGGCCTGGGACTCGGCGGAACGGGCGGACTTCGTGGCGATCGCCTGCCACGCCTCGATGAACTGACCGACCAGGCTCGCCACCCTCGGCGTGAAACCAGCTGCGCCGACACCGTGGATCTGCTTTGCCGCAGCCGTGAGATGGAGATTCTCGGTATCCCACGCGGCAGCCGTGGACTGGACCTTGGCCGGTTCGACGTGCAGCGTCATATCAACGCCTCCCGCATGTCCGCCGCGGGACGAAGAACCCGGCCGGTCACCGTCACCACGAGTCTGTGATGGCTTTCGGACCAGGTGCCGACGATCTGGACATCCGACCGTGAAGCGGTCCATCGATGGAACGCCTTCACCGCGACCCTGGAGTGCCACCTCGCGTCTCGGAACGCCTGATCGAGGCCGGCCAGGATCGCGTCGCCGTCCGCTGCCCGCGCCTCGAGCTGGGCCCAGCGACGTACGTTCTCGCTGTTGTACGCCTCCCAGCTCGGTCCGTCCGAGGTCGGCTCCGGCATGCGTGCGGCGATGGCTGCGACGGTTGCGTCCACCACCTGCGCTGACCGGCTCAGGTCATCGGGCGTCGCCTCGGGCAACGGCTCGGGAGGATCTGCCGGCGGCAGGATGACGATGTCGACGTCTGGACGACGCTCGCGCAGCGCGGCGAAGAATGGGTCCGTCACGTTGATGCCTCCCCGAGTGAAATACACCTGAGACGCTCATTGATGCTCGTGTCGAACCACAAGATAGCAACAAAGTGGCGCCACGGGCGGTCGCTCCGGGGCAAGAGGGACAACGAGAAGCGGGGGGGGGGGGGGGGGGGGGGGGGGGGGGGGGGGG
>JALZDD010000217.1 GCA_030862715.1 Actinomycetota bacterium
ACGAGGAGTCGCTGCGCTGGCTGGCGCGCTCGCTCGGCTACCTGCGCGACCCGGTGGTGCGGCTGGAGAAGGAGTGGGGGCACCAGCGGATCGAGGTACGCCGCCTCCACGAGAAGCTCTTCTACCGACCGCTCCTCGACTCGGTCGCCCGGATCCCGTCCGGCCAGACCCACCTCTCCTCGAAGGCTGCCGAGGAGCGGCTGACCGCGCTGGGCTACGCCGATCCCAAGGCAGCGCTGCGACACCTGGAGGCGCTCACCACGGGCGTCTCCCGGCGCGCCGCGCTGCAGCGTGCGCTGCTGCCGGTGATGCTCCAATGGCTCTCCGAGGGCTCCGACCCCGACGCCGGGCTCTTCGGGTTCCGCCGGATCTCCGACGCCCTCGGCGCCACGCCCTGGTACCTGCGCTCCCTGCGCGACGAGGGGCTGGTCGCGCAGCATTTCGCCACGATCCTCTCCACCTCGCGCTACACCACGGCGCTGCTCGAGCGGGAACCCGAGGCGCTGCGCCTCCTGGGCCACGATCTCGCGCCGCTCTCGGCCGAGGCGCTGACCGACGAGATGGTCGCCCGCGCCGCCCGCCGGCGCACCACCACCTCCGCCGAGGAGGCCGTACGCCACATCCGGGCGATCCGCCGCCGCGAGCTGTTCCGGATCTCGGCCGCCGAGCTCCTCGGCGAGGCCGGGATCGACACGATCGGCGCCGCCCTGTCCCGGCTGACCGACGCCACCTTGGAAGCCTCGCTGCGCACCGTCGTGGCCGAGGAGGTCGCCCGCCGTGGGATCGACGGGCCTCCGACGCGGATCGCCATCATCGCGATGGGCCGCTACGGCGGGTTCGAGCTCTCCTACGCCTCCGACGCCGACGTGCTCTTCGTCCACCGACCGGTCGAGGGAGCCGACCCGGGAGAGGCGACCCAGTTCGCGCTCAAGGTCATCGCCGACCTGCGCCGGCTGCTCGCCCTCCCCGGCGCCGACCCGCCACTGGAGATCGACGCCGACCTGCGGCCCGAGGGGCGGCAGGGCACGCTGGTGCGGACGCTGCCGGCGTACGCCTCCTACTACGCGAAGTGGTCGGGCATCTGGGAGTCGCAGGCGCTGCTGCGCGCCGACGCCGTCGTCGGCGACCCGCAGCTGCGCGAGGCGTTCACCGAGATGATCGACCCGCTGCGCTACCCCGAAGGCGGGCTGAGCGAGGACGACATCATCGAGGTACGCCGCATCAAGGGCCGCGTCGACCACGAGCGGCTGCCGCGAGGCGCCGACCCGAACACCCACCTCAAGCTCGGCCGCGGCGGTCTCGCCGACATCGAGTGGACCGCCCAGCTGTTGCAGATGCGGCATGCGTACGCCGTCCCGGGGCTGCGCACGCCACGCACCGTCGAGGCGCTGCAGGCCGCCCGCGACGCCTCGCTGATCGAGGCCGACGACGCCGAGACTCTCATCGAGGCGTGGCGGATGGTCAGCCGGGTCCGCAACGCGGTCACGCTCGCGCGCGGCCGCCCGGCGGACTCACTGCCCGCCGGGCCGGTCGAGCAGCACGCCGTCGCGGCCATCCTCGGCTATCCGGCAGGCGCGACCGACGAGCTGGTCAACGACTACTTGAGGATGACCCGTCTCGCCCACGGTGTGGTCGAGCGCGTCTTCTGGGAGTAGGCCTCAGAGGTTGTTGTCGGTGCGGGGCGGCAGCCAGCCCGGGGTGCGCGGCGGCCGAGGCTGCTGCGGCTGGGCCGGCGGCTGGTCGTTCGCCTCGTCGTCGGGCTGTCCACCCTGCGGGTTGAACAGATCCGTCCGTCGCTCCGGGAAGCCGTTGGAGGGCTGCTGGGCGTAGGGCCGGGGCGTCCAGCGTCCGTTCTGTGGCCGCAGCTGGGTCGGCCGCTGCGGGCGCTCGGCCGGGCTCTGGGGGCGCTGGGAGAACATGCTGCTGATGCCGCCGCCTGCGGGCTGGTTCGCCTGCGGGCTGCCGGAGGCGGCCGGCTGACGCGTCGGGAGCGGCTGCAGCGGCTGCCGCGGCTGCTGGAGCAGGTCGGGCTCGTGACCCGGGAAGGCCTGCCCCAGGGCCGGCCGCTGCGGCATCATCGAGTGGGCGCCGGAGTCGGAGGTCGCCGGCCGCTGGTCCGGGGTCCACGGGTCGTCGAGGTCGTCGTTGATGCCCGCGAACATGGTGGCGAAGCCGATCACGATCAGCATGCCCGCCGAGATCGCGAAGATCGGCATCGCCAGGTAGACCGGGTCGGCACCGCTGACGTGACCGAGCTTGTCGTCGGGGGAGCTGTGGATCTCGAGGGCGAGCATGCCGGTGTAGTGCATGACGCACACACCGATGCCCATGATGACGGCGGCGCCCACGCGCATCAGCTGCGTGGTGACGTTGAAGGCGAAGAAGAGCGCGAGCGCCGAGGCGACCAGCGCGATGACGACGGAGGCCACGACCACCGCCGGCTTCCAGACCATGTCGGCGCTCATGTCCATCGCGTACATGCCGGTGTAGTGCATCGCGCACACACCGGCACCGGTGACCAGGCCACCGACGATGTAGCCAGCGTTGCCGCGCATCGCGGTCGCGATGAGCATGCCGACCATCGCCGCGATGATGGCCACGGCGAGCGAGATGAGCGTGGTGCCGATGTCGAGGGCGTACGCCACGTGGCTGTCGAAGGCGAGCATGCCGATGAAGTGCATGGACCAGATCGCGCCGCCGCCGATCGAGGCGGCCGCGCCGAAGAGCCAGAGCCATGAGGTGGCGCCCGTGCCGCGCCGACGAGCGCGGTTCGCACAGGTCAGCCCGACCCATGAGCCGAGTACGGAGATGATGAACGACATCCCGACCAGGGGTTGGCTGAACGCCCCGATCGTGACTTCTTCGATGCTTGTCACGCTGCTTTGACTTCCTCTCGTTCCTCGCCGGACGGGGTGTGGGGGATCGGCGAGGTAGATCTGGAGACATGCATGGATGCCCCAAGGGGTATCCGAGATGCATCCATAGCGGGCAATCGTGTCGTCGTTGCGCAGGTCACAATAGAGGAACAGGTCCCCCATTTCCACGTGGGGGGTAGGGTATGTCCGCTATGGCCGACGATGTATATGTGCTCGAGCTCGACGAGATGCAGCAGTCGGCCGTCGATCTGGGGGATCCGACCCGCCTGGTGTTCGACTACATGAGGCGTATCGGGGATGTTATCGACCGACTGCCTCCAGGGCCAGTGCGAGTTCTGCATATCGGTGGCGCCGCGATGACGCTGCCGCGCTACGTCCACGCGACCCGGCCGCGCTCCTCCCAGATCGTGCTCGAGCCGTCGATCGAGATCATCGAGCGCGTACGCAGCGAGGCGCCGCTCCCGCCGCGCAGCGGCATCAAGGTGCGCCCCGTCGACGGGAAGAGCGGCATCGGCGGCGTACGCGAGGGCTTCGCCGACATGGTGATCCTCGATGCCTTCGACGGTGGCCGCACTCCCGACGAGCTCACCTCCGCCGCCTTCGTCGAGGACGTACGCCGCGTGCTCGCCCCCTCCGGGGTCTTCGTCGCCAACCTCGTCGACCGGGCGCCGTTCCCCCAGGCGCGTGACTTCGTCGCGGCGGCCCGGGACCTCGGCGACATGGTCGTCGGTGTCGAGCCGGCGACGATGAAGGGCCGCCGAGCCGGCAACCTGGTGATCGTCTGCGGCACGGTGGCAGAGTCGCCGTTCGGGTCGCCCTCCCCGATGGAGTACCGGATCTTCACAGACCGCGCCGTCGCCGACTCCTTCGGCGGCGGGACCCGCCGCTAGGCTGCGGGCATGTCGATCGAGCTGGCCCGCACCCACCTGGACCGATTCGGACGCGGTGGAGACATCATCGAGTCGGTGGAGTCGAAGGCCACCGTCGAGCTCGCCGCGGTCGCCCTCGGCGTCTCGCCTGCGGAGATCGCCAAGACCATCAGCCTCTACACCGAGGACCGGACCGCCGCGATCCTCATCGTCGCCGCCGGCGACGCCAAGATCGCCAACGCGAAGTTCAAGGCCCACTTCGGCACCAAGGCGCGGATGCTCGCTGCCGAGGACGTGGAGCCGATGACGGGCCACGCGATCGGTGGCGTCTGCCCGTTCGGCAACCCGGCGTCGGCCGAGGTCTGGCTCGACGCCTCGCTGAAGCGCTTCGACATGGTCTACCCGGCCGCGGGCAGCGCCAACACGACCATCGCGCTCACCCTCGGCGACCTGGAGACGATCAGCGAGGCCCGGGGCTGGGTCGACGTCACCAAGCTTCCCGAGTAGGCACCGGCGCCAAAAGGGGGACAGCCCCGCCCTGCCGAAGCAGGAGCGGGGCTGCCTTGCTGAAATGTCAGCTAGGTCTTTGGTCAGACCGGGCGGACGTTCTCGGCCTGCGGGCCCTTGGGGCCCTGGGTGACGTCGAACTCGACGCGCTGGTTCTCGTCCAACGTCTTGTAGCCGTTGGTCTGGATCGCGGAGAAGTGCACGAAGACGTCGTCGCCCCCGTTGTCCTGGGCGATGAAGCCGAAGCCCTTGTCGCCGTTGAACCACTTCACGGTTCCCTGAGTCATGAATCTAATCCTTGTGTACACAGGGCGACTCCGTGCCGCCCTTTGGGCGTTGAATCCACGAGTCCTGATTTCTGCTTCTGCGGAAGACCAAGTGCTGCACGAACGGTCACCGAGAGCAACCGCGAAGCGCGTGGGGACGCCTCCTTCAACGCAGACAAGCCTACATCCCACAAGGCGACTTCGGGCAACCCCGGTTTTTCGGCGTTTCAGACGCCGGATCCGTTCGAAAAACGGGCCGCTGCGGGCCGCCCGGTTTTGACAACCCCGAGCATCACATCGACAAGATCGGGGTACTGGTGGCCAACCGACGAGAATAGGGGTCCACGTGGACCAGCCATGGTGGCGCGAAGCCGTTGCATATCAGATCTACCCGCGCTCCTTCGCGGACTCGAACGGCGACGGGCTCGGTGACCTGCAAGGGATCACGGATCACCTGGACTACCTCGCCGCGCTGGGCGTGGACGCGATCTGGATCTGCCCGTTCTACACCTCGCCGCAGAACGACCACGGCTACGACGTCGCCGACTACTGCGACGTCGACCCGATCTTCGGCACGCTGGCCGACGCCGACCACCTGATCGCGCGTGCTCACGAGCTCGCCCTGAAGGTGATCGTCGACCTGGTCCCCAACCACACCTCCTC
>JALZDD010000219.1 GCA_030862715.1 Actinomycetota bacterium
TCGTCAAGGCGCTGGCGCTCGGAGCCCGGGCAGTCGGAATTGGGAGAGGCTACCTGTATCCGCTTCTCGCGGCTGGTGAGGACGGGGTGGATCAGATGCTCAGGATCTTCCGCAACCAGATCGAGCAAACGCTGCTCTGGCTGGGCGCGGACTCGGTTCAGGATCTCGACCGCAGTTACCTCAGCCTGCCCGGCCGGCAGGAGCCCAATCCGCTCGCGGGCGACTGAGACGACGAATTCCTCGCCTGTTCATGCGGTGTAGGAGCGCTTCACGATCGAACTGGAAGTCACCGATGACAAGCACGCACCGCCTCACGCGTCCACTTTGCGATGCGAACCGCGGGCTTTACGTCACTGTTGCCGATGGCGCCTGGCTGGCCGCTGACGAGCGGGGAATTACCCCGCGGAGAGTGTTGGCGACGTAGACGTCGCACGAGGTGTCGTCTGCGGCCGCGGTGTGCTCGGCTTCACTCGCGATGCTGAGCATCACGGTGTCGCTGCCCAAGTTTACCGTCTCGGCCTCGAGACGACCGAAGGCTGGCTGAGGCACCGGAGCTACGCCACACTCGGGAGAACAACAAGCCGTTTGTCACCTGCCGGGCCCTTGTCAACCCCGGATCTAGAACGACCAGGGGAGTGGGTCAGCGACGAGCCCACCATCCACAACGGGGCGGGACCGTACGCGCCGGGCGATTTGCGCCGCTGGCGTCGAACGGCCGGACGTTTGAGCTTCGGCATCGGTGCCCTTGAGGAGGGGAGATGATCGGGCAGGTGCCGTCGACACTCGTCGTACCTCCGGCTCTAGACATCGAACACACCGTCGGGCTCGTTGAAGTCCATCGGATGGCGTAGCGCGGGCGCACGCCCTAGCGCCATCCACGCGACAGGCCGCTTATACATGTGGGTCACGGCTTGCTCAGTTTGAGGTGGTAGCGGCCCCGGCTGGCGATCTAGTGGTTCATCTGCACGAGTGACTCCTGCGCCTCGGGTCGCAATGCACGCACGCGGAATCTTGTCGCCGGCTTGACATGGGACGACCGATTTGGATTCAATCTTGCATGCCTTCCTTGAATGTCGCCTCACCAACCGCCGCGCTTCGCGAGGCTCGGGACACTCTGCAGGCCTTACGAACGTCCTACGACGGTGCCGTCGCGGACTTTTCCTGGCCCGACGTAGGGCCGACGTTTAACTTCGTCCACGACTGGTTCGACGTATTCGCTCGCGAGAACGACGTGCCCGGACTGGTGATCGTTGAGGAGGGCGGCGCCCGGGCGTCGTACTCGTTCGCAGCGCTCATTACCCGCTCCGAACAGGTCGCTGCGCACCTCGCTGCGCAAGGCGTTGGGCGGGCAACAGCGTCGTCGTGATGCTCGGAAGCCAGGTCGAGCTGTGGGAATCCATGCTCGCGCTGATCCGGCTCGGCGCGGTGATCGTGCCCACCACCACCGCGGCGGGTCCCGTCGAACTGGCCGACCGGTTCGACCGTGGCGGCGCACGAGCGGTCGTCTGCAACGCGGCCGGCGCCGCCAAGTTCGACGATGTGCCAGGCGACTACGTGCGGGTGGCGGTGGGTCCACGGCGCGCCCCAAGCTGGTGGAGCACACTCATCAGTCCTATCCCGTGGGCCACCTGTCCACGATGTACTGGCTTGGCCTCCAACCCGGCGACTTGCACCTCAACATTTCCAGCCCCGGCTGGGCGAAGCACGCTTGGTCGAACTTCTTCGCACCGTGGTTGGCAGAGGCCACCGTGTTTGTCTACAACTACACGCGTTTCGACGCAGCAGCTCTGCTGAGCCACATCAGGTCCGAAGGCGTCACCACTTTCTGTGCGCCGCCGACCGTGTGGCGCATGCTGATCAACGCTGACCTGTCCGGCGGCAAGGGCTCGTTGCGAGAGGTGATCGCTGCCGGTGAACCGCTTAATCCCGAAGTCATCAGCCAGGTCGAAAGGCACTGGGAGCTCGTCATCCGCGACGGCTTCGGGCAGACCGAGATGACGGCAGCGATCGCCACCCCCCCGGACAGCCGGTCAAGTCCGGCTCCATGGGGCGTCCACATCCGGGCGTGCCGGTGGTGCTGGTGGACCCGTTCGACGGCACGCTGGTCGACGGTGTCGGTGAAGACGAGATTTGCCTGGACCTGTCGGTCCGGTCCGGCGCGGGACCACTGAGTTTGATGACCGGCTATCAGGGAGACGAGACTCGCAACGCCGAGGCGATGGCTGGCGGTTTTTTCCACACCGGCGACCTCGCCACCCGTGACGAGGACGGGCACATTATATACGTCGGCCGCACCGACGACGTCTTCAAGGCGTCCGACTACAAGGTCAGCCCGTTCGAACTCGAGTCAGTGCTCATAGAGCACCCCGCCGTTGCCGAGGCAGCAGTCGTGCCAGCACCCGACCCGGTGCGATTGGCCGTCCCGAAGGCCTACGTCGCCCTGTGCCGGGACATGAGCCGACGGCAGAGACCGCGGAGTCCATCCTTCGCTACGCCCGCAAGCACCTGGCTCCCTACCTCCGGGTGCGGAGACTGGAATTCTACGAACTGCCGAAGACGATCTCAGGCAAGATTCGCCGGGTCGAGTTGCGGCGGCGAGAGCTCGAAGCAGGGGACAGACGGCCAAAGGGGGAGTACCGCGACAGCGACTTCCCCAATCTCAAGAACTGAATTCGGGGACGCTAGACAATCGTGCAGGCAGGGGTGCTTGTCTCCGCACCCTCGATACTTCGAGGGCTGGCGGGTGGCTGTCCCTAACCTTTGGGCGGGGGCTCATCTGGGCATCGGCGGCTTGCCGGCCGGTGATGAGTTGTCGTTCTGGGGAGATGTTGTGCTGGGAGCCTTTTCTCGCTCGCGGCCGCCAGGTCCAGCGGCACCTGAAGAACAGCAAGATGAAAGGGCTCGTTGATCGGGTCGCGCGCTTTGGCCTAGCGGTATTGCGACGCGCAGCGCGTCGTGCTCAGGTGAAGTCACGTCTTGCTGATTGGACCTAGCGCCCCGGCACCCATCTTTTCGGGTGGGTGCCGGGGTTGGGAACATCTGCCTAGTTCCGAGTCTCCCAGAAGCTGCAGTTGTGGTCTGCGTAGAAGTCGGTGATCACCTGCGGCCCTCCGTTCCCGGTCTGCAGCGAAAGGATTCGCTGGTTGATGGAATCAAACTCTGGCCACTTCGCTCTCGACCGTCCGTCGGTGGGCCGAGCGGTTTTGGCGACGTCGGTCCACATGTCCTTCATCGACCGTGCGAGCCGCTCTTGGGGTCGCGTCATCGTGACGTTGGGATAGCCGAACTCGGTAATGTCCATCAGGTACTGAAGGTCACCAGAATGATAGGCACCCATGGGGAAGCTGACAGCAGCGAACGGGTTCGGCGTGTTCTGGTCGTTGAATTCATACGCCCATACCGGTACGTACCGGGCCAGTGTGGAGTTCAGTCGGAACGCAGGGCAGGCGAAGGTTGCGTCGGTCATGGCGGCACCGAGTGCGCCGCCAGGGCTGGCGTACTCGGCGGGTGGGTATTCGGCCGCAATCTCCGCAGCAGGGGTGAGACCCTGGGCCGCTAGAACTGTTTCG
>JALZDD010000224.1 GCA_030862715.1 Actinomycetota bacterium
GCGGCCAGCTTCCGCTCGACCGGCCTGGTGGCGGTGCTCGTGCTGGGTGCCTGCGTGCTGGCCGCGCTGTGGCTGCGCGACCCGACGCCGCGTACGTTCCGCCGGGGCGTGGTCCTGGCGATCCGGATCGGGCTGGCGCCGGTCGTCGTGATCGGCTGGTTCTACGTACGCAACATCGTGCTCTACGGCGACGCGACCGCCTCCGCGGCGCTCTTCGAGAAGTTCTCCCGCCAGACCCACGGCGACACGCTCTTCCAACTGGTCAACCCGGAGCTCTACCTGCACCTCTACGGCTCGCTGTGGGCCGACGACGTGATCCCGAAGATCTGGATCGTGGCCGCCGCGGCGACCCTGGCCGTCACGGTCACCGGCATGGTGCTCGACGTCAACGCCAAGGCCCGGCCGAGACCGGACGGGGTGATGCGCCGTGTCGTGATCCCCGGGCCGGAGCCGACCGTCCTGGAGCGCCGGCTGGAGGTGGCGGTGCGGGCGCTGATGGGGATCTACTGCGTGATCATCATCGTCAACCTGGCCTCGTTCCATGCCGGCGGCGGCTGGATCCATGCCCGCTACGCGGTGCCGTTCCTGCCGGTGATCGCGGCGCTGACCTCGCTCGCGATCCTGCGGGTCGGCCGCCACTGGGTGCGAGGCACCGACGAAAACAAGGTGGATCTGCGGATCACCCTCTACGCCAGCGTCGGGTTCATCGTCTCGGCGATGGTCGCCCACCTCCACATCCAACAGCGGATCGACGGACCGGCCGACGCCTCCTGGCTGTTCGCGCTGATCGCGGCCGACCTGGTGATGTTCGTCGTCGCCGCGTACGTCACCGCGCAGCTGCGCCGCCGGCTGCGCCCGGACGGCGAACTCTTCGCCCGCCGGTCATCTGACGACCAGTCACCTGTTGCCGCGGTGAACATCTGAGCCGCGATGGTGGCCGTCCACCCCCCACCATCAAGGAGCTTCTGTGGTTGACATCGATCGTCGTCGGTTCCTCGGTCTCGCCGGCGGCGCAGCCGCGCTGACCATGCTCGACCAGAGCATCGCGCGAGCCGCCTCCATCCCCGCCGCCCGCCGGACCGGCACGATCCGCGACATCGAGCACGTGGTCGTCCTGATGCAGGAGAACCGCAGCTTCGAGCACTACCTGGGCACCCTGCGCGGCGTACGCGGCTTCGGCGACCCGCACCCCGCGATCCTGCCCTCGGGCAAGCCGGTGTGGCACCAGCCGAACGGGGATGGCGAGCTGCTCCCGTTCCACCCCGAGGTCGACGACCTGGGCGCCGCCTTCCTCGAGGGCCTCCCGCACAGCTGGCCCGACGGCCAGCAGGCGATCAACCGCGGTCGCTACGACCAGTGGGTCCCGGCCAAGGGCACCACCACGATGGCGTACCTCCAGCGGCAGGACGCCGCCTTCCACTTCGCGCTGGCCGACGCCTTCACGGTGTGCGACGCCTACTACTGCTCCTTCATCGGCAACACCGACCCCAACCGCTACTACATGCTCTCGGGCTGGACCGGCAACGACGGCAAGGGCGGCGGGCCGGTGCTCTACAACGACGAGGCTGGCTACGACTGGACCACCTACGCCGAGCGGCTCGAGAAGGCCGGGGTCAGCTGGAAGGTCTACCAGGACGAGGGCACCGGCCTCAACGCCGAGGGCGACAACTGGTGGGGCTGGACCAAGGACGCCTACATCGGTAACTACGGCGACAACTCGCTGCTCTACTTCAACAGGTTCCAGGACGCCCAGCCCGGTTCCCCGCTCTTCGAGAAGGCCCGCACCGGCACCCGCGCGATCGACGGCCAGGACTACTTCGAGATCCTGCGCGCCGACGTCGAGGCCGACAACCTGCCCTCGATCAGCTGGATCGCGGCGCCGGAGGCGTTCTCCGAGCACTCGAACTGGCCGACCAACTACGGCGCCTGGTACATCGCCAAGGTCCTCGACGCGCTCACCTCCAACCCCGAGGTGTGGGCCAAGACCGCGCTGTTCATCACCTACGACGAGAACGACGGCTTCTTCGACCACCTGGTGCCGCCGCACATCAACAGCCCGCTGGTGCCGGGGGAGTCGACCGTCTCGACCGAGAACGAGCTCTACACAGGCTCCCACGGCGACGGCCACTACGGCCTCGGGCCGCGGGTGCCGATGTTC
>JALZDD010000282.1 GCA_030862715.1 Actinomycetota bacterium
GCCAACCATCCGGCCGTAGATGTGATGGTGTACGACGGAGGCCAGGAGCGTTACCCCCTCCTGATGTCGGTCGAGTAGAGGAGAAGAGACGGTGCCGATCACCCTCGAGTCCCCGATCGAGGCCGTGCTGGGCAACAGCAAGCACGCCACGAAGTTCACCAAGGGTCTCGGGCTGCGCACCGTCGGCGACCTGCTCTACCACTTCCCCCGGCGCTACCTGCGCACCGCCGACCTCAGCCAGACGCCGCAGCTGCACGAGGGCGAGATGCTCACGGTGCTCGGCGAGGTGGTCCGCAGCGTCGTACGGCAGCACACCGACCGCCGCACCGGCCGGCCCGCCTTCCGCGTCGAGACCCAGCTCAAGGCCGGCACCGCCGACCTGCAGCTCACCTTCTTCTCCAAGTCCCAGCGGATCGCCGAGTGGCGCCGCGGCGTGCTCGCCCCGGGCGTCCGCGGCGTCTTCGTCGGGAAGGCCGGGTCGTTCCGCGGCGAGTGGCAGCTGGCCAACCCGCAGATGGTCGTCTTCGGCGACCCGTCCGACTCGGAGAACGCTGCCGAGGCGGCCGACAACCAGATGGCGGTCGAGGAGCTGACCGAGCTCTTCCCGATCTACCCGCTCACCGCCGGTCTCCAGCACTGGGACGTGATGCGGGCCGTGCGGTTCGCCCGGCAGGTCGTCGAGGACCTCACCGACGTGCTCCCGGAGCAGCTCCGGGAGACGTACGCCGTCCCGGGGCTGCGCGACGCCCTGGACCTGATCCACGCGCCTCACGAGTGGAAAGACATCCAGCGCGCCCAGCACCGCTTCCGGTTCGAGGAGGCGCTCGGACTGCAGTTGGTGCTGGGGCGCCGGCGGCGGGCGCTCCAGGCGCTGGGCACCACCGCCCGCACCGGCGGGGTCCACCACCTGCTCGAGGCCTTCGACGAACGGCTGCCGTTCACCCTCACCAAGGGACAGGAGGAGATCGGGGAGGAGCTCGAAGCGGCGCTGGCCCAGCCCCACCCGATGAACCGCCTGCTCCAGGGCGAGGTCGGCTCCGGCAAGACGCTGGTGGCGCTGCGCGCGATGCTTCGAGTGGTCGACTCCGGGGGCCAGGCGGCCCTGCTGGCGCCGACCGAGGTCCTCGCCCAGCAGCACTACCGATCGATCACCGCGATGCTCGGGGACCTGGCCGCCAGCGGCCTGGCCGGCGGGCTCTTCGCGGGTGACCAGGAGCAGACCCATGTCGAGCTGCTCACCGGCTCGATGACCAAGACCCAGCGCAAGGGGCCGCTGAGCCGGATCGCCACCGGCGAGGCCGGGATCGTCGTCGGCACCCACGCCCTGCTCCAGGACCAGGTGATGTTCGACGACCTCGGCCTGGTCGTCGTCGACGAGCAGCACCGCTTCGGTGTCGAGCAGCGGGCCGCCCTGACCGACAAGGCCGGCACCCCGCCGCATCTGCTGGTGATGACCGCGACGCCGATCCCGCGCACGGTCGCGATGACCGTCTTCGGTGACCTCGAGGTCTCCACGCTCACCGAGCTGCCGGCCGGCCGCGCCGAGATCCAGACCAACCTGGTCTCGCTCGTCGACCATCCCGCGTGGATCTCCCGGGTGTGGGAACGCGTCCGGGAAGAGGTCGAGAAGGGCCACCAGGTCTACGTCGTCGCTCCGCGGATCAGCGGCGACGAGTCGGAGCAGGGCGAGAGCGACCAGCGTGACTTCGACGCCGACGGCAACGAGGTCAAGGCAGCTCCGGCACAGCTCTCCGCCGTCGACGAGGTCACCGAGGAGCTCACCACCGGCCCGCTGCACGGGCTGAGCGTCGCCAAGCTCCACGGCAAGCTGCCCGCCGAGGAGAAGGAGCGCACCATGAGCGCCTTCGCCGCCGGCGACATCGATGTGCTGATCGCCACCACCGTGATCGAGGTGGGCGTGGACGTACCCAACGCCACCACCATGGTGATCCTCGACGCCGACCGCTTCGGCGTCTCCCAGCTCCACCAGCTGCGCGGCCGGGTCGGCCGTGGCGGGCTGCACGGGCTGTGCCTGCTCGTCTCCCAAGCCGAGGCCGGCACCCCGGCCAGGACTCGCCTCGACGCGGTCGCCCAGACCACCGACGGGTTCGCGCTGTCCCGGGTCGACCTCGACCAGCGCCGCGAAGGAGACGTGCTCGGCGCCTCGCAGTCGGGCCGGCGATCGAGCCTGGAGAGCCTGCGTGTACTCCGTGACGAGGAGACGATCCTGGAGGCGCGCGAGGCGGCGGAGGCGCTGCTCGAGGCCGACCCGGATCTCGCCACCGCACCGCTCCTGGCCGAGCGGGTCACCGAGATCGAGGAGTCCGCTTCCGCCGACTACCTGGAAAAGTCCTAAGGTATCCCAATGACTCGGATCATCGGAGGTGTCGCAGGAGGGCGACGCCTACTCGCTCCCAAGGGGGTGCGGACCCGTCCCACCACCGATCGGGTCCGCGAGGCGCTCTTCTCGGCGATCGAGTCCTCCTACGGATCCCTGGCCGGACTGCGCTTCCTCGACCTCTACGCCGGCACCGGCGCGGTCGGGCTGGAGGCATGGTCCCGCGGCGCCGGAGTGGTGACCCTGGTCGAGTCGGACCGGCGTACCGCCGGGGTGATCCGGTCCAACGCGAAGGAGCTCGGCTTCCCGCGGGCCGACGTGGTCGCGGCCACCGTGGCGAGCACCCTGGTGACACCGCCGACGGCCCCCTACGACATGGTCTTCCTCGACCCGCCCTACCCGCTCTCCGACGACGCCGTCTCCGAGGACATCGCGCTGCTGATCAAGCACGGCTGGCTGGTTCCGGGCGCCCTGGTCGTCGTCGAGCGCTCCGCCCGCAGCCCCGAGCCGGTCTGGCCCGACGGGTTCACCGACCAGAAGTCGAAGAAGTACGGCGAGACCATGCTCTGGTACGGCATCGCGCCGGACTGACCGGCTGGACTGATCGAATGGGAGAAATGACAATGACGCGTCGTGCGGTGTGCCCGGGTTCGTTCGACCCGCCCACGTTCGGCCACCTCGACATCTTCACCCGCGCCTCGGCGATGTTCGACGAGGTCGTCGTCGCCGTCGGGGTCAACCCGTCGAAGTCGAAGCGCCTGTTCACGGCCGAGGAACGGATGGAGATGATCGCCGAGGTGACCGCTCCGCTGGGCAACGTACGGGTCCAGGCGTTCACCGGTCTGGTCACCGACTTCTGCGTCGAGATCGACGCCCAGGCGATCGTGAAGGGGCTGCGCGGGGCGCCGGACCTGGAGTACGAGGCGCCGATGGCGCAGATGAACGCCCACATGACCGGCGTCGAGACCGTCTTCCTGCTCAACGACCCGCGGTGGGCGGCGGTCTCCTCCTCGCTGATCAAGGAGATGGCCCATTTCGGTGGGGATGTGTCGGCTTTCCTGCCGCCGGATGTTCTTGCACGACTCACCAAGCGTTTGGCTGAACGTTCCGAGTAACGGGCACCGTTCGCCGGTATCGTTTACTGGGCAGTTCCTTTGGGCTACCCCGACAATCCTTTCCCTGGAGATCAATGTCCACCTCAGGCCGTTCCCCGCTTTCCTTGGCCAAGCAGTCCTACGCCGCTTCCCTCAAGGCCGTCGGTCGCGGGCTGACGAAGACGGGACTCGCGAAGGAGACCGCGCCGCCGGTCGAGCAGCGCTGGCGTCACTGGGCCCACTCGCTCACCAAGGTCTACGACTCCCTGGCGATGGCGAAGCTCGACGTGCCGTGGTGGACCTACGACGCGATCGCCGCCGTCGACGCCTGGCTGAGCGAGCGTGAGCGCCCGATCCGGATCTTTGAGTACGGCTCCGGCGCCTCCACCATCTGGCTCTCCCGCCGCGCCGACGAGATCCACTCCGTCGAGCACCACAAGGGTTTCGGCGAGATGATGCAGGCCGAGCTCGCCGGCGAGGAGAAGATCTCGCTGCGGGTCATCGAGCCGGTCGCCAGCGACAACCCCGTCGTCCCCTCGCAGAAGGAGGGCCACGCGGGCCTCGACTTCGAGGCGTACGTCAACTCCATCGACGACGTCGACGGCGAGTTCGACCTCGTGGTGATCGACGGGCGTGCCCGTGAGGCCTGCCTGGAGAAGGCCAAGGACCGGCTCGCTCCCGGCGGGATCATCGTCTTCGACAACAGCCGCCGCAAGCGCTACGTCGAGGCCATCGCCGCCTCCGGGATGAAGGAGACCATCCACGCCGGTCTCACCCCGACCCTGCCCTACCCCGAGCGCACCTCGGTCCTGACGAAGGGCTGAGACCGACGTCATCACGGGCGCCCGGCGTGGATCATCCACCCCGGGCGCCCGCTCTCATAGGGTCGCCGTCATGGCGTCACCTGGGGACTCGAGAACTGATCACACCGAGCCGGTCGGGATCACCAGGTGGGCGACGTTCGCCGGGGTCTGTGTCGTGGCGCTGGTCTGGGCGGCCTACTCGGTCGGCGCCCAGAACGGCTCGTTCCTGACCCAGGACTTCGGCGCGCAGTACCACCTGGCCAAGATCACCGCCCACGGCGCGATCCCGCTGGTCGACTTCGAGCACGGCTGGAACGCCGGCTCGTTCTGGGTCAACGCTGCGCTCTACGCGATCGCCGGCGGCAGCCCGACGATCTGGTACTTCCTCTGGGGCCGCCTGCTCGGCGCCGGCCTCGGCGCGGTCCTCGCCGCCGCCATCGGACTCCGTCTGCGGCTGCACCCGGCCGTGATGATCGGGCTCGCGCTCGGGGTGCTCCTGCTGGCCACCCCGCTGCACATCAAATACACGATCTGCCTGCTGTGGGTCTTCGTCCTGCTGCCGACCGGTTGGCTCGAGTCACGCCCGCGCCTGGCCACGGCCGCGCGGGTGCTCCTCCCGGCCCTCGTCTTCTGGCAGTACGTCGAGCTGGCGGTGCTCCTCACCGGCGCCTCGGGGCTCTTCGAGCTGTTCGCGCGGCGCTCGGCGCCCTGGCGCACCCGGATCCTCAACTGCGTCCAGCTGGCCGGTGGATTCGTGCTCGGGCTGCTCGTCCAGGCGGTGGCGTACAAGGTCTTGTGGGGGCTCTCCTTCGCCGACTTCAACCGGCAGGTGATCCTCGGGCAGACCGAGACGCACGAGGGTTCGCAGTACGCCGTCTGGAACTTCTTCGACCTGCCGACCGAGTCGGGGCGCTTCTTCATCCTCGCGCTCTACCCGTTCGC
>JALZDD010000287.1 GCA_030862715.1 Actinomycetota bacterium
CGAAAGCCCGTCGATGCCCGAGGACTCCGGCGTGCCCAGCGCCAGCCCGAGCGCTACGCCCGAGCCCGAGCGCGGCGCCACCACGGGCGGTCTGACCTGGAAGGAATTCCTGAAGGCGATCGGGTTCGAGTGATTTCATCCCGGTGACCGACGGCCGCCTCCGCTCGCGGAACCTCTAAAGTTGGACCTGTGACTACGACGACCGACCGTGCCGCCGACCCCGCCAACGGACCGGCCGACCCCTGGCCGGCACCCCGAGCGCGCGGTCCGGTGACCGCGACGGTGTCGCTTCCCGGGAGCAAGTCGCTCACCAACAGAGCGCTGGTGCTCGCCGCGATCGCGGACGGGCCCGGCGTCGTACGTCGTGCGCTTCGGTCCCGCGACACGCTGCTGATGGCGGCAGCGCTGACGTCGTTGGGGTCGCACGTGGACACCTCGGGAGACGACTGGGTCGTGACGCCCGGGGCGTTCGACGCCGATGCCGAGGTCGACTGCGGGCTGGCGGGGACGGTGATGCGGTTCGTACCTCCTGTGGCCGCGCTCTCCACCGGCACGGTCGCCTTCGACGGCGACCCGCACATGCGCAAGCGGCCGGTCGGCGAGGTGCTGCGTGCGCTTCGCGATCTCGGCGTGGACATCGAGGGTGACGGGCTGCCGTTCACGATCCAGGGGCAGGGCGCCGTACCCGGCGGGACCGTGGTGGTCGACGCCTCGGCCTCGAGCCAGTTCATCAGCGCGCTGCTGCTCGCGGGGGCGCGGTACGAGCAGGGCGTGGACGTACGCCATGACGGCAAGCCGGTCCCGTCGCTACCCCACATCGACATGACGGTCGCGATGCTGCGCGAGCACGGCGTCGCGGTCGACGCTCCGTCATCGGGAGGGGACGCCAACCGATGGACGGTGGCGCCAGGACCGATCAAGGCGCTGGACCGCACCATCGAGCCGGACCTGTCCAACGCGGCCCCGTTCCTCGCCCTGGCCGCGGTCTCGGGCGGGACCGTGACCGTGCGCGACTGGCCGCAGGCCACCGACCAGCCGGGCGACCAGCTGCGCGAGGTGCTCTCGCTGATGGGCTGCGAGGTGCGGGTCACCGACGACGGGCTGACGGTGACCGGGCCGGAGCGGCTGACCGGGATCGACCTGGACATGCACGACATCGGCGAGCTCACCCCGGCCGTCGCGGCCCTGTGCGCGCTCGCCTCCACGCCCTCGCACCTGACCGGCATCGGCCACATCCGCGGCCACGAGACCGACCGGCTCACCGCGCTCGCGCGCGAGCTGGGAGCGCTCGGGGCCGACGTCACCGAGCATCCCGACGGGCTCACGATTCGGCCGGCGACTCTGCACGGCGGGGTGTTCCACACCTACGCCGACCACCGGATGGCCCATGCCGGCGTCATCATCGGGGCTGCCGTGGAGGACGTCCTGGTCGAGAACATCACC
This sequence comes from Actinomycetota bacterium, assembly GCA_030862715.1. The sequence continues at coordinate 1,444 of JALZDD010000287.1, forward strand.
ACCACCAGCAAGACCTTCACCGACTTCGCGCCCTTCTGGGCCCAGCTGTTCGTCTCGGGCTCCGCTTCGACCGGACTCTTCTGAGCACCTGATGTCGAAGGCACAGCGGCGCTACGGGACCGAGGACGTCGAGCACTACGACCGTCCCCGGCGCCGCACCCGGCCGCGGACGAAGGACCGGCCCAGCTACGACGAGGCCGACCTCGGGCGCGTGATCACGGTCGACCGTGGGCGGTTCACGCTGGTCATGGACGAGGCCCCCGATGTCGAGGTGTGGGCGGTCAAGGCCCGTCCGCTCGGCCGCAAGGGCGTCGTCGTGGGCGACCGGGTGAAGGTCGTCGGCGACACCTCGGGCGCGGAGGGGGCACTGGCCCGGATCGTCGAGCTCGAGCCCAGGGAGACCGTGCTGCGGCGTACGGCCGACGACGACGACCCCGTCGAGCGGGTCGTGGTCGCCAACGCCGACCAGCTGGTGATCGTCACCGCGATCGCCGACCCCGAGCCCCGCACGGGGTTCATCGACCGCGCGCTGGTGGCCGCCCTGGAGGCGGGCATCGACCCGCTGCTGTGCATCACCAAGGCCGATCTGGCCGACCCGGAGTCGCTGGCCTCGACCTACCGGGCACTGGGGGTGCCGTGGGTGGTGACGCAGCGGGGCGGCGACATGAGCGCGCTGCAGGAGAAGCTCGACGGACGTACGTCGGTTCTCCTCGGCCACAGCGGGGTGGGCAAGTCGACGCTGGTCAACGCCATCGTTCCCGACGCCGGGCGCGAGGTCGGACACGTCAACGCGGTCACCGGACGGGGGCGGCACACCTCCACGTCGGCGTTGATGCTGCGGCTTCCGGGGGCCGGCTGGATCATCGACACCCCGGGGATCCGTACGTTCGGGCTGGCTCACGTCGAGCCGGAACGGCTCATCGTCTCCTTCCCCGATCTGCAGGAGGCGACGGCAGATTGCCCGCGCGGCTGCTCGCACGCCGCCGAGGAGCCGGAA
>JALZDD010000316.1 GCA_030862715.1 Actinomycetota bacterium
GCGCGTGGTCGGCCGGGCCCGGCAGGTCCTGGGCTCGGACGTCTACATCCACCAGAGCCGGATCAACTTCAAACCCGGCTTCGGCGGCGGTGACTTCTACTGGCACTCCGACTTCGAGACCTGGCACGCCGAGGACGGTCTGCCTCGGATGCGGGCCGTCAGCATCTCGATCTCGTTGACCGACAACCATTCGTTCAACGGGCCGCTGATGATCATGCCCGGCACGCACCGGACGTACGTCTCCTGCGGTGGCGCCACCCCTGAGGACAACTACAAGTCCTCGCTGGTGATGCAGGGCGCGGGCACCCCGGACCAGGAGACCATCACGAAGATGGCGGACACCTACGGGATCGACGTGCTCGCCGGAGCTGCCGGCAGCGCGGTCATGTTCGACTGCAACTGCATGCACGGCTCCAACGGCAACATCACGCCCTACCCGCGCTCGAACGTCTTCCTGGTGTTCAACAGCGTGGAGAACACCGCGGTCGAGCCGTTCTCGGCCCCGAGGCCGCGGCCCACGTTCATCGGGGCGCGCGACTTCGCCCCGGTGGGCTGACCCGCGCGGCGCCCGAGCTGGTGCGGCGTACGTCTGTCTGGTCTTTGCCTACCCCTAGGCTGAGCCCCATGACACGCACCCGCGCCTTCTCGGGCGCCATGACCGGCGCGGCACTGCTCATCCTGTCCCCGGCTCTGACCGCCTGCGGCTCGAGCAAGGACTACGTGCAGGAGAAGACGGTCGAGCGGATCGCGACCGAGCAGCTCACCAACGCCATCGGCGTCACGCCCGAAGGGCTCGACTGTCCGGGCGATCTCGAGGGCAAGGTCGGCACGGAGATGACCTGCGTCCTCACCTCCGAGGGCGAGAAGTACGACGCGATCATCACCGTCGACGACGTCGACGGTGGCCGGGTCCACTTCCAGATCGACGTGCCGCCCAACGCCACGGAGTGAGCCCACAGAGTCCCCGGACCAGATAACCTCTTGAGACGTGTCCCCTCATGCGAGGCCCTTCTTCGACCATGTCGCGCGCGTATGCGACGGAACGCCCTACAAGGCGACCGAGACGGCGCGCGGTTTCGACGTGGACCTCGACCTGGCCGACGAACGCTGGCACGCCACGCTGCTGGCCGCCAAGCTGAACTGGGTCTTCACCTACCACGTCTCGATGCCGACCCGGAACTCGTACGCGATCATCGAGGACACCCGCAGCCTGGTCTGGTTCGGCGATGTGCCGCACACGCAGAAGACCGGCGTACGCCGCATCGAGGCCGATGACGAGCAGACCGACCAGGGTGTGTGGACCGTGCACGACCCCGAGGCGGTCCCCGATACGGACCAGTACCGTTTCGACGCCGAGGAGGGTCGCACGCTCATCACCAGCGTCGCCCGGCTCTACGCGCTTCAGCAGCGCGGCGCCCGGCACGAGGGGGCCGGCTTCTCCGTCGCGGTCGGCCTTGTCGTGACGCTCTCGGTCATCGCGACCGTCATCGGCGTCGCGGTGATTCTCAACCTGCTCGGGACGTTCGGCGCGCCTTCGTAAACACCTCGCAAACACTTTGTGTGATGCTGGCCCGCATGGATCCGATCGGCGAGGCGAAACGGCAGTGGATCGCGCACGGCTGGGCCGATGCCGCCGACGGGATGGCGCTGGTGACCTCGCTCGTGCGCGTGCACCAGCTCGTCATGGAGCGCGTCGACGCCGCGCTGCGCCCCCACGACCTCTCCTTCGCCCGCTACGAGGTGCTCCGCCTCCTCTCCTTCACCCAGGACGGCCAGCTCCCGATGGCCAAGCTCGGCTCCCGCCTCCAGGTCCACCCCGCCTCGGTGACCAGCGCCGTTGCTCGCCTGGAGAAGCAGGGCTTCGTACGCCGCAGCCGCTCCGCCGACGACGGGCGCGTGGTCCTCGCCGCGATCTCCGACGCCGGGCGTGAGGCGGTCGAGGCGGCCACGATCTCGCTCAACAGCGAGGTCTTCGAGAAGCCCGGGATCGACGACGTACACGGTCTGACCGCGCTGCTCACCCAGCTCCGCGCGGCTTCGGGCGACACCGTCGGCTGAGCCACCGACGACGCGTACTGGCAAGTACGCCAGGGACGACCTATGCTGGAATTACTTGGACGTCCAACTATTCCCTGGGAGCACCGCCCATGTCCGACCTCCACATCCCCCAGAACCACGTACGGATCGTGACCGCGAGCAGTCTGTTCGACGGGCACGACGCGGCGATCAACATCATGCGCCGGATCTTCCAGGCGCAGGGATGCGAGGTGATCCACCTCGGCCACAACCGCTCGGTGACCGAGATCGCCGACGCCGCGGTCCAGGAGGACGCCCACTGCGTCGCGGTCTCCTCCTACCAGGGCGGCCACGTGGAGTTCTTCGAGTATCTGGTGTGCGCTCTCAAGGAGCGCGGCGCCGGCCACGTCAAGGTCGTGGGCGGTGGCGGCGGCGTGATCGTTCCCTACGAGATCGAGCGACTCGCCAACTCCGGCGTCAAGATCTTCTCCCCCGAGGACGGCCAGCGGCTGGGGCTCCCGGGGATGATCAACACGGTCGTGCGCGACATCGACCGCGACCTGTGGCCCACCTTCCCGATCACCCCCAACGGCGTGATCGCCGGCTACGGGCTCTCCATCGGGCGCGCGATCACGGGTGCCGAGCAGGGCCGGCTCCCGGAGGACTTCCTGACGCGGCTGCACGAGGCCGACCAGGCCGTCGTGCTCGGCGTCACCGGCACCGGCGGCTCCGGCAAGTCCTCGCTCACCGATGAGCTGGTCCGGCGGCTGCGGGTCGACCAGGAGGACAAGATCCGCATCGGCGTCCTCGCCATCGACCCGACCCGGCGTCGCGGCGGCGGTGCTCTGCTGGGCGACCGGATCCGGATGAACTCCCTCGCCGCCATCACCGACGGTGGCTCGACGACCTACTACCGCTCCCTGGCCACGCGCGGCGGGCACGAGGTGCCCGAGCACTTCGGCGACGTGCTCACCGTGATGAAGGCCGCCGTCGACCTCGTCATCGTCGAGACCCCCGGCATCGGCCAGGGCGACACCGGGATCAGCGACTTCGTCGACGTCTCGCTCTACGTGATGACGCCCGAGTTCGGCGCCGCGTCGCAGCTGGAGAAGATCGACATGCTCGACTTCGCCGACGTCGTGGCGATCAACAAGTTCGAGCGGCGCGGAGCCGAGGACGCACTGCGCGACGTGTCCCGCCAGCTCGTCCGCAACCGCGAGGCGTTCACCTCCTCCCCCGACGACATGCCGGTCTTCGGCACCTCGGCCGCCGCCTTCGACGACGACGGCGTCACCGCGCTCTACCAGCACCTGCGCGGGCTCCTCGCCGAGGCGGGGCTCGCGGTCAGTGAGGGCGTCCTTCCCCGGGTCTCGACCCGCCACTCGACGGGCCTTCACCCGATCATCCCCGAGAGGCGGGTCCGCTACCTCGCCGACATCGCGGGCGACGTACGCGACTACCACGCCCGCACCGTCGAGCTCGTCGCGGCGGCACGGAAGGCGCAGGCCTACGAAATCGTGGCCGAGGACCACCCCGAACTCGAGGCCCCCGCCAGCGAGATCCCCGACGACCTGCGCAAGCAGCTCTCCTCGTGGGAGGAGACCAGGGAGACGTACGCCGCCGACGAGAGCGGCCGCACGTCGCTGGCCGGCAACTACATCCCGCGGGTGGCGACTCCCCGCTACACCGACCGCGGCGAGCTGACCCGGTTCCTACGCAACGAGAACCTGCCCGGGTTCTTCCCGTTCACCGCGGGCGTCTTCCCCTACAAGCGGGCCAACGAGGACCCGGCGCGGATGTTCGCCGGCGAGGGCGACCCGTTCCGCACCAACCGCCGCTTCA
>JALZDD010000335.1 GCA_030862715.1 Actinomycetota bacterium
CAAGTGACTTCTCCAATGGTGTTGATAACTGTCGATGACAGGGCACGACGAGTAGAAGTCAGCCTCTGCAGCCCCCCGGTTGCTGTGACTCGCCGTGACGAAGCGGGGAGTCTAGCCACGTCGGATCACGGGTGCATAGGCGTACGCAGCGCCCGGATGGCCCGCGAAATCGGCCGTAACTTTCGCGGCAACACCTCGTCCTCGAGCACCTGATCGGACCCCTTGTGGATCTTCGTCGGGATCGACACCTGAACGTCAGAGACGCCTGGGCATGTTGTGGTCATCACGTTGTGCTCTCGGGTTCGTGAACAATGTGCTGTAGGCATCTCCACAAGCTGATCGGTTGCGCAATTGCTCACCGCTTTGGGCAGTTTTGTTAGGGTGACCTAACTAGAACCTTGCCGACTTTCTGACAGTGTGTCAGTATCTTTCCCGGACCGACGATCGCCGCCGCCCGACCCTGACTGGAGCACACATGTCCGCCCTCCTCGCCGATGAGATGCCCGACGCTCCACTCTCCGCGCTGATGCGTGAGGGGTCCCGGATCCAGCACACCGCTGCCGAGAACTCCTCGTTCATGGAGGAGCTGCTGGCCGGCCGGGTCAACGAGCAGGGGTACGCCGACTACCTGCTGCGCCTGCGCAAGGTCTACGTCGCGCTCGAGACGGTGGGCCGGGACCTGGCGGCCACGGATGCCGTCGCCGAGGCCGTGCATGACGTCGCCCTCGAGCGGCTGGCCGCGATCGATGCGGACCTCGCCGTGTGGGCGCCAGGTGTCGGCAGCGACGCCGTGGAATCGGATGCTGCCGATGCGTACGTCGCTCGGATCGAGGCCACCCGCGCCTGGGGCGGTCTCTATGCCGCCCACCACTACACCCGCTACCTGGGTGACCTCTCCGGTGGTCAGGCGATCGGCCGGCTGCTCGACCGGTTCTTCGAGCTCGACGGCGAGGGTGTGGCGTTCTACGAGTTCGCCGAGATCCCCAAGCCGAAGCCCTACAAGGACGGCTACCGCGCCCGCCTCGACGCGCTGCCTCTCGATCCCGCGGAGAAGATCCGCATCGTCGAGGAGGTCCAGGTCGCCTTCGGCCTCAACCAGGCCCTCTTCGAGGAGCTCGGCGCTCGCCTAGACAGCTATCGCAGGTGAACTAGGGTTCGTCCTCGTGCCCCGTATCGCCGCCGAGAACGTCCCTGAGCACCGCAGACTGGTGCGCGCGCGGATCTTCGCGGCGTTCGCCGAGCTGATGGCCGAGGGCAGCTACGACGCCGTCAGCATGTCGAAGCTGGCGCAGCGCGCGGAGATCGGACGCACCGCGATCTACCACCATTTCAAGGACCGCGACGCGGTGATGGTCGCGTTCGCGACCCACGAGACCTCGGAGTACGTCGCGTCTCTGCAGGCTCAGCTCGCCGCGAGCGAGCAGCCGGCGGAACGGTTGCGGATCTACGTACGCAACCACCTCACCCTCGGCGAGAAGTTCCACATGGGCTTCGGCCCACAGGTCTACGGCGGGCTCCCCGAGGAGGCCCGCCAGGAGATCCGTGAGCATGTCGTCGCCGTCGAGCAGGTCCTCGCCGAGATTCTCGAGCAGGGTGCCGAGCAGGGCGTCTTCGCCGTCACCGACGTCGACGCGACCCTCGCCCTCGTCCACGCGGTCCTCGGCACCCGCCACCTCCCCGCGGAACGGATCGAGGAGTTCGTCCTCCGCGCCGTCGGAGCCTTGTGAGTCGCGCGCGCAGGTAGGTCAGCTAGCCCTGCGGCAGGCCGACACTGTTCCTCTGGAAGTCCAGCAGCCGCTCGTTCTCGTACGTGATGCGGTCGGCGGTGCCCTCGAGCTCGCGAAACATCTCCTTCAGAGTGCGAATCCCGTCGGACGACTGACGCGCGATGAGTCCTGCCAGCTCGAGCGCGATCGCCTCGGCTTCGACGGCGGGGGCCGTCCGCTGGGCCAGGCCGATCGCGACCGCCTCATCCGCCCCGACAGGGCGCCCGGTGTAGATCAGCTCTTTAGCGCGCGAGAGGCCGACGAGCTGGGTGAGGCGGGCCGGCCCGACCGGAACGCCCAGCCGAGCCCCCGCCCACGCCAGCTTCAGGTTGTCCCCGGCCACGCGCAGGTCGCAGCCGGCGATGATCTCGGCGCCAGCGCCCACGCAGTTGCCGACACAGACAGCGATCGTGGGCACGGGCACCTGCTCGATGAGCCGGTAGAGCTCCGCGAAAGCCTCCATCCGAGCGACTCCGCCCGCTGCGTCCAGGGGTTCGGTGACGTCCGCGCCTGCGCAGAAGGCATCGGGAGACGTCGTGGAGAGGACGACGGCGCGAACCTCGCTGTCATCGCACAGCTCTCTCAACGCGTCGTTGAGCAGGCGGAGCGTCGGGGTGTCGAGGGCGTTTCGCTTCTCGGGGCGGTTGAGCCGAAGGATCTCGACCTCTCCGCGCCGCTCCCGCACGAGGCTCGTCACGACCGGTCCACGAAGATGTCGTACTCCAGTTCGCCGGTCCCGCCGTACTTCGAGAAGTCGGTGACGCCAGCATCCCGAAGCACGTCCACATCCAAGAACGTGTTGCCGGTGCACTCGCGCGAGGGTCGCCCCAGGATCTCCACCGCGGCGTCGGCGACGATCTCGGGAGTACGCGACCTCTCCACCGCTGCGTCTCCGCCGAGGAGGTTCTGCACCGCGGCGGTGGCGATGAGGGTCTCGGGCCACAGGCAGTTGGCGGCGATGCCGTGCTCGGCATACTCCGCCGCCCAGCCGAGTGTCAGCAGACTCATTCCGTACTTCGCCAGGGTGTACGCCGGGTGCTTGCCCAGCCACTGCGGCGACAGGTTGACCGGGGGCGACAGCGACAGGATGTGCGGGTTGGCCGATGCGCGCAGGTGGGGAAGCGACTTGCTGGTGAGCAGGAACGTGCCGCGTAGCTGGATCTGGGTCATCAGGTCGAAGCGCTTCGTCGGCAGGTCCTCCGTGCCGTCGAGCGCGATCGCGGAGGCGTTGTTGAGCACGATGTCGATGCCGCCGAACCGCTCGACGGTCTGCGCGACCGCGTTCTCCACGGAGGCCTCGTCACGTACGTCACCCACCACCGCCAGTGCCTGACCGCCGGCTTCCTCGATCTCGGCGGCGGCGGTGTGAACGGTGCCGGGGAGCCGCGGGTCGGGTTTGTCCGTCTTCGCGAGCAGCGTGACGTTGGCTCCCAGCCTGGCTGCGGCGATGCCTACGGCCAGGCCGATGCCGCGACTGCCGCCCGACATGATGATGGTGCGTCCGGTGAGGTTCATGCCTGGGGACATTACAGGTCGCTTGCGGTTGTGGCAGTGTTGTAAATAACACATCGTCTGCGGACGCGGAGCTC
>JALZDD010000343.1 GCA_030862715.1 Actinomycetota bacterium
GACGCGACCGTCGTCGCGCTCCAGGGCGACCCGCTGTTCTCGGGTGTCAACATCACCGACCAGGTCCACAAGTTCGAAGACGTCAAGCTGCTCGCGCCGGTGATCCCGCGCAGCAAGGTGGTCGCGGTCGCCCGCAACTACGCCAAGCACGCGGCCGAGCTCGGCAACGAGGTCCCGCAGGAGCCGCTCTTCTTCATCAAGCCCAACACCGCGGTCTGCGGCCCCGGTGACGCGATCCAGCGACCGAGCAACGTCGAGGACCTCCACTTCGAGGGCGAGCTCGCGATCGTGATCGGCCGGATCTGCCGCGACGTCCCGGTGGAGAAGGTGAAGGACGTCATCTACGGGATGACGGTCGCCAACGACGTCACCGCGCGCGATGTCCAGCGGCGGCTCAACCACTTCTCGCAGGCGAAGGGCTACGACACCTTCTGCCCGCTCGGTCCCTGGATCGAGACCGACGTCGAGCCGGAGCAGCTCGCTGCCGGCGTACGCATCCAGACCTTCCTCAACGGGGACGTCGTCCAGGACGGGTCCACGAAGGACCTCGTCCACGACATCCCGAAGCTGATCGCCCACATCAGCAGCGTCATGACGCTGCTGCCGGGCGATGTGATCCTCACCGGCACCCCCGAAGGTGTCGGCCCCATGGAGCCCGGCGACGAGATCGAGATCTTCGTCGAGGGGCTCGGAGCTCTGACCAACAAGGTGGCACAGCGTTGAACAACTCACTCGAGCCGAAGGACTACCGAGTCCGGATGGCGCCCTCGCCGACCGGCTCGCCCCACGTCGGTCTGGTCCGTACCGCCCTGTTCAACTGGGCCTTCGCCCGCCACCACGGCGGCACCTTCGTCTTCCGCATCGAGGACACCGACAAAGCGCGTAACACCCAGGAGTCCTACGACGGGCTCATCGACCTGATGCGCTGGCTCGGCCTCGACTGGGACGAGGGTGTCGAGGTCGGCGGCCCCTACGGCCCCTACCGCCAGTCGGAGCGCTCGGAGATCTACGCCGACGCGCTCGGCCGGCTGCGCGCCTCCTCCCACGTCTACGAGTGCTACTGCACCGGCGAGGAGACCACCGCCCGCTACGAGGAGCGGCTGGCCGCCTACAAGGCCGCCAAGGCCGAGGGGATCAAGGGTGAGGCCCCGGCCCAGGGCTACGACAACCACTGCCGCAACCTGAGCGAGGACCAGATCAAGGCGTACGAGGCGGAGGGCCGCTCCTCGGTCCCGCGCTTCCGCATGCCCGACGGCTCGATCACCTTCAACGACCTCGTCCGCGGCGAAGTGACCTTCGAGACCAAGCACGTCCCCGACTACGCGCTCGCGCGTGCCAACGGCGACCCGCTCTACACGCTCACGGCGCCGGTCGACGACGCCACGATGAACATCACCCACGTCTTCCGCGGTGAGGACCTGCTGAGCAGTACGCCGCGCCAGATCGCGCTCTTCGACGCGTTCGTCGAGGTGGGCCTGGCCGATCGTGCCCCGGAGTTCGGCCACCTGCCCTACGTCATGGGCCAGGGCAACAAGAAGCTCTCCAAGCGCGACCCGGAGGCGCACGCGCTGAAGTACCGCGAGGAGGGGTTCCTGCCCGAGGGGCTGCTCAACTACGTGGCGCTGCTGGGCTGGGCGATCGCGGCCGACCGCGACATCTTCACCATGGAGGAGATGGTCGAGGCCTTCGAGATCTCCGACGTGGTCAAGAACCCGGCCCGCTTCGACGTCAAGAAGGCGGAGGCGATCAACGCCTCCCACATGCGGCTGCTGCCGGTCGAGGACATCACCCACCGGGTGATTCCCTTCCTCAAGGCCGACGGGATCATCAGCGACCCGGTCAACGATGCCGACGCGCAGATGCTCGAGGCCGCGATGCCGTTGGTCGCCGAGCGGATCAACAAGCTCGGCGAGGCCCCCGACATGCTGCGGTTCCTCTTCGTCGCGGAGGCGGACTTCGCGCTCGACGAGGAGGACGCCGCCAAGCTGCTCGACGAGGAGGGCCTGAGTGTCGTCCGGGCTTCGCGCGACGCTCTCGCGGGGCTCCACACGTGGTCGACGGCCGAGATCCAGGACGCGCTGACCGCGGCCCTGATCGACGGCCTCGGGCTCAAGCCGCGCAAGGCGTACGGCCCGGTGCGCGTCGCGGTGACCGGCAAACGGATCAGCCCGCCACTGTTCGAATCCATGGAGCTGCTCGGTCGGGAGCGTACGCTGGGGCGCCTGAAGGCGGTTCTCGGGAGGAGCTGAGCGTGGCAGGACGGGCAGGATGAGCACGGTCGTGGAGCCGCCGTCGGGACTGGCGTACTACCAGGTGCAGCGCAGCGGGCGCAGTGGCTGGGGGCGGCCCCTGATCGGACTCATCCTGATCGGACTGTGTGTCTTCTTCGTGTCGCCGGCGGTGGTGCTGGCCGGGTTCGAGCTCTTCTTCCTGCTCACCGGCGACAACGTCGCCACCGGGATGGCCAACGTCTCCGACGTGGAGAACGTCACCCCCGAGTCGCTGGCGTTCCTGCTGCTCTCGCTGGCCGGGGCGATCCCCGCGGCGATGCTGCTGTGCTGGGCGCTGCACGGGCTGCGGCCGGGGTGGCTGGCCTCCGTCGAGCGACGGATCCGCTGGCCGTGGCTGCTGCAGTGCCTCGGGATCGCGGCGATCACGATGGTCGTCACCGTCATCATCGCCTCCAGGCTGCCGATCCCCGGCGACGACCTCGGGCCCAGCACGCTCAACCCCTACACGAGCACGATGCGCGACTTCGTGCTCGTCATCGTGCTGCTCACCCCGCTGCAGGCGGCGGGGGAGGAGTATCTCTTCCGCGGCTACATCTTCCAGACCTTCGGTTCGCTCTTCGGCGGGATGCTGGGCGCGCGTACGGTCTCGGTGACGATCACCGCGCTGCTGTTCGCCTTCGCCCACGGTTCCCAGGACCTGCCGCTGTTCCTGGACCGGTTCGCCTTCGGCATCGTCGCCGGCATCTGCGTCATCGCCACCGGCGGCATCGAGGCGGGCATCGCGATGCATGTCCTCAACAACTTCGTCAGCCTTGGCATGGCCGTGGCCTTCGGCGACATCTCGACCGTGCTCAACACCACCGAGGGGTCGTGGTGGCGGATCCCGGTCACCCTGGTCCAGTCGGGCGTCTTCCTGGCGCTGACCGTCTGGGCCGCGCGATCGGCGGGGCTCTCGACCACGACGAAGAGCCCGTAATGTGGGCCAGCGGGCGTGCCGATTTCGTAGCCTGGGGGCCTCGCCGGTAATGTTTCCTCTCGGTTCGAGGGAGAAATCCCGAGGGCCAGATCGCTCTTGTTGGCGGCCTCTGAGGCTAAGTCAACCAAGACGATGGGCTATGGTGTAATTGGCAACACGACTGGTTCTGGTCCAGTTATTCTAGGTTCGAGTCCTAGTAGCCCAGCGGATCCTCTCCGGAGGATTTGGGAGTCACCAAAGCGGTTCGCTAAGGTTTCACCCGCTGCAAGCCCCCGTCGTCTAGCGGCCTAGGACGTCGCCCTCTCACGGCGGTAACGCCGGTTCAAATCCGGTCGGGGGTACAACGCAGGAAGAGCCCCGAGTCACTGACTCGGGGCTCTTCGTCACTTCCACCGCGGGTGCGGATGTGGCCGCTGTCTGGAGGGGTCCCGATGTGGGGGATCGCCACGACATCCGGTAATGTTTCTCCTGCCCGCGAGGCCGAAAGGTCATCGCAGGAGGTGCAAGCCCCCGTCGTCTAGCGGCCTAGGACGTCGCCCTCTCACGGCGGTAACGCCGGTTCAAATCCGGTCGGGGGTACAACGCACGAGCAGCGGTCCCTCCCAGCGATGCTGGGAGGGAC
>JALZDD010000353.1 GCA_030862715.1 Actinomycetota bacterium
CTCGGGGTTGCGTACGCCGCTGATCTGGATCGTGCGCCAGTCGGTCACGCAGCCGTGGCAGCCGTCGGTGCCGACGTGGTCGAGCTCGTGCGCGATCCGGGCACGGTCGCCCGGGTCGACGATCCGCGCGAGCAGGGCGTCCGGGCCGCCGGAGGTCGACCAGCTGGGCAGCACGGCGCCGAGCGTGGTGGCGCCGGGGAGGTAGGGGTAGGTGTCGAGGGTGATGTCGACGCCGTCGTCCAGGCCGGCATCGATGAGGTCGACGAGCTCGCCGGCCCGCCCGCGGTTGGGCTCGAAGTTCATGGTCGCGTGGGTGAGGTGGAGGGCGCACCCGGAGGCCCGGGCGACGGCGATCATCTCCGCGTACGCCTCCAGCGCACCGGCTCCGTAGGAGCGGTGGTGCGGGCTGTAATAGCCGCCCGCCTCGGCGACGACCCGGCACAGTGTGGCCAGCTCGTCGTCGTCGGCGAACATGCTCGGCGGATAGGTCAGCCCGCTGCTCATCCCCACCGCGCCCTCCTCGAGGCCGACCTGGAGCAGCCGGGCCATCTCGGCGATCTCGGCGGGCGTGGCGGGCCGGTCGTCAGGACCGACGACCATCAGCCGCAGAGTCCCCTGCGGGACGAGGTACGCCGCGTTGCAGGCGATCCCGCGGTCGAGACGGTCCAGGTAACCGGCGACGGTGTCCCAGTCGAAGTCGAAGTCGTCGGGCTCGCCGTTCCAGCCCGCTATCTGGCGGCGCAGGTGGGCCCGCGCGGCCGGGTCGGCCGGCGCGAACGAGAGACCGTCCTGCCCGACGACCTCGAGCGTGACGCCCTGGCTCACCTTGGCGGTGTGGTCGGGGTTGACCAGGATCTGCAGGTCCGAGTGGGCGTGCATGTCGATGAACCCAGGGGTCAGCGCCCGCCCGGCGGCGTCGATGGTGCGCCGCGCGGCCGGTGCCGGAGCATCGGTGTGGATGCCCGTGATCCGCCCGGCGTCGATGCTGACATGGGCCTGGAACGCCGGGGCGCCGCTGCCGTCGATGACGGTCGCGTCGCGGATGAGCAGGTCGGTCATGGTGGCTCCTCTCAGAACCAGGTGCGCACGAGGTCGACGACGGCCGGGTCGTCGGCGTCCGCGTCGTCGAGGACCGGGATGAGGCCCCACTTGTCGAAGGCGGTGCACGGGTGCGAGAGCCCGAGACGGAGCTCGTCGCCGATCACGACGGGTGCCTCGGTGGCGGGGTCCCAGCGGAGGAAGCCGTGCTGGTCGTTGAGCGCGGTCACGGCGACGCCGGAGATCGGGGTCGCGGGCGAGCCGGTCGTCCGTGCTCGCAGCAGCTGGGCTTCGGGCAGGCCCTCGTCGAAGGGCAGGTCGCGCTTGCCCGCGTCGAAGAGCGCGAGGCCCGGCTCCGGCTGGGAGGAGATCCGCACCCAGCCGTGGAGGGCGCTGTGCAGGCCGGGGCCGGTGGTGCGTGGGGAGCTGCCGAGGGGCGAGATGCCGCGGTAGAAGCCGTCGTCGTGGGTGATGTAGGCGCCGCTGCGCAGCACCACGCGGGCCTCGTCGCCGACCACCAGCGGTGCGAGCGCGTTGGCCACCTGCTCGAAGTAGGCGCTGCCGCCGGCGCTCACCACCGGCGTCCGCCCGGCGGGCAGCAGGCCGGAGATCCGCCGGTGCAGTGCGACCAGGCTGTCGACGTACGCATGGACGACGCCGAGCGCTGCCTCGTCGGTGGTGTGCGCCAGAGCGCCCTCGTAGCCGGTGACCCCGGCGAGCTCCAGGTGGGGCGAGGCCGCGACGGCCTCGGCGACGGCGACCGCGGTCTCTTCGTCCCGGGCACCGGTGCGACCGCCCGTGGCGCCGCGCTCGACGAGGACGCCGAGAGGGCGTCGTGGCCCGGCCTCGGCGGCATGGGCCGCGAGCGCGTCGTGCATCAGGGCCACCGTCCGTGGCGAGTCGGCCCACACCAGCACCTCCAGCTCCGGGTCCTCGGTGATCTGGTCGGAGATCCAGCGCAGGGTGAGCGGGGAGACGATCGCGTTGGCCACGATCACCCGGGAGACGCCGAAGGCGCGGGCGACGGCGAGCTGGGGAAGGTTCGCCACCGTGATCGCCCAGGCGCCGGCGGCGAGCTGCTCGGCCCACAGCTGCGGAGCCATCGTGGTCTTGCCGTGCGGCGCCAGGGCGATGCCGCGCTCCGCGCACCAGGCGGCCAGCACGTCGCGATTGTGGGTCATCGCGACGCGGGAGAGGGAGAGCACGGGCGTGGGCAGCTGCGAGAGCCGGGGCGCCGCGTCGAGCACCTCGTTGACCGTACGTCCCCACAGTGCCGGCGGGATCGCCTTGTGGCGCCAGTCGACGCGCTCCTCGCGCAGTGCCGCGACGGCCGCTGCGTCGATGTGGGCTGCCGGGTGATCCATGGCCCATCCTTCCTCTGTGTTGCACATTATGCAACAGTGATTGCGTAATTCGATTCGTTAGTTGTAGCATCGGCCACACCGGGCGTCAACGGCTCGGCGGAGAACCAACAGGGGAGGAGCTCCATTCGTGGGCAGTGGCGGAGACGTGCGAGCGGTCTGTCTGGGGGAGGCGATGGTCGTCCTGCGTCCGGAGGGCGACCAGTCGCTGGCCGAGGCGACGACCCTGCGGCGTTCGGTCGGCGGCGCGGAGGCCAACGTGGCCGGAGCCCTGGCCGGCCTCGGCGTGCGAACCGCCTGGGTGTCCAGGCTCGGCCGGGACCCGTTCGGTGACGTCGTGACCGAGGATCTGATCGCCCGTGGAGTGCGCGTCGAGGCCGAGCGCGATCCCGAGCGGCCGACGGGGCTCTACCTGAAGGAGCCCGCCCCCGACGGCAGCCGCATGCACTACTACCGCGCCGGCTCCGCGGCCGCCGCGATGGACGCCGGCCTGCTCGACCTGTCCGGGGTCGCGGAGGCGCTGGCCTCGGCCGAGGTCGTGCACACCTCCGGCATCACCGTCGGCATCCTCGAAGAGGGATCGACACTGGTCACCCGCCTGCTGGCGCTGCGCGACGAGCTCGGCTTCCGGCTCAGTGTCGACCTCAACTGGCGACCGGCCCTGTGGGCCGGGCGCAGCATCGCGGCGCTGCTCGACCTGCTCCGCGCGGCCGACATCGTTCTGCTCGGCGCCGACGAGGCACGGGCGGCGCTCGGCGCGCACACTCCGCAGGAGCTTCGCGAGCTCTTGGGCGAGCGTCCGCGGCTGGTGATCAAGGCCGACTCCCACGCGGCCGGTGAGTACGACGCGGACGGAGGCGCCACGCAGGTCTCGGCGCTCCGGGTCGACGTCGTGGAGCCGGTGGGCGCGGGCGATGGCTTCGCGGCGGGCTATCTCGCCGCGCTCGTCGACGGGATTGGCCCGGTCGGCCGGCTGCGCCAGGGCCACCTGGTCGCGGCGGGCGTGCTGGCCGCGACCGGCGACCACGCGCGGCCGCCGGCCGCCGACGTACGCACCCGGCTGCTCGAGTGCTCCGAGGACGACTGGGCCGCGACCCGGGTGAGCGCCTCCGGCATCGACTCCCCGGCGACCCGTGAGGTGGCCCGATGAGCCAGAGCCTCTCCCGCGCGCTGCAGATCCTCATCGAGCTCGGTGAGGGCGAGCGATCGCTCGACCAGGTGGCTGCCAGCCTCGAGGTCCACAAGACCACCGCGATGCGGTTGCTGCACACCTTGGAGGCGGACCGTTTCGTACGCCGCGACGACCGCCAGCGTTACCACCTCGGCTCCCGGCTGTTCGCCCTCGGCACGGCAGCCCTCGCCCAGCACGCGATCCGCGACGTGGCCCAACCCCACCTGACCCGCCTCGCGGCCGAGACGGGCGGCCAGGCCGTCCACCTCGCTGCCTACGAGAACGGCACGGCCGTCTACCTCGCCAAGGTGGAGAGCACCCACTCGGTGCGGATGTACTCCCGGGTGGGGCTGCCCGCCGCGCTGCACGCGACCGCCGTCGGCAAGGTGCTGGTCGCGGGCCTGCCTCCGGGCGAGCAGCAGGCCGTGGTCGCGGGCATCGACTTCCGGCCGTTCACCAGCCGCACCATCCCCGATGCGGCGAGCTATCACGAGGTGCTGGCCCGGACGCGCGAGCAGGGCTGGGCCGAGGACGCCGCCGAGCACGAGGACTTCATCAACTGCGTCGGGGCGCCCGTACGCGACGAGGCCGGGCGCGTCGTCGCCGCGGTCTCCGTCTCCGTGCCCGACGTCATCCTGCCTCGCGAGGGGGTGCGTGCCCTGGTGCCGCAGCTCCTCGCGGCCACCGAAGCGATCTCCGCCGACTGGGCCGGCCGGAGCTCATGAGAACACCCCGAGAGGAAACCCATCCCATGTCCGACATCCGCATCTCCACCGACCAGGCCCCTGCCCCCGCGCACACGTTCTCCCAGGGCGTCGTCCGCGGCGGCCTGATCCAGGTCTCCGGCCAGGGACCGGTCGATCCCGCCACGAACGAATACCTGTTCCCCGGCGACGTGAAGGCCCAGACCGTACGCACCCTGCAGAACGTGGAGGCGATCCTGGCCGCCGCCGGCGCGGGCTTCGAGGACGTACTGATGCTCCGGGTCTACCTGACCACCCGGGACGACTTCGCCGCGATGAACGAGGCCTACGGCGAATTCATCGGCTCGCGGGTCGCCGAGGGCGGCATCCTGCCGTGCCGCACCACGGTGATGACCGGTCTGCCGCGCGAGGAGATGCTCGTCGAGATCGACGCGCTCGCCGTGGCGCGCTAGTCGACGACCCTGGCGAGCTCCCGGCTGAGGTACGGCGCGAGTGTGCGGGCGTAGCGCGAGGTGATGTGGTTGCCGTCGCGGTAGACGATGACGTTGCCGATCACCGCCGGGCAGACCTCGTCCCCGCAGAACAGGTGGGTCAGGTCGACCAGGTGCGCGTTGGGGTCCCGGGCGACCGCGTCGCGGTGCGGGTCCTTGACGAGTACGTCGGTGCGCGGACGCCCGCACGCCTGGCCGGCGGTCTCGGGGGAGTGCCGCTGGATGCAGCCCAGCGTGGTGCGGAGATAGTCGGCGTTGTCGGGCTCGAACATCGGGTTGTCGACCAGCGCGATCACCGGGACCTCCTTCGAGGGCCGGTGGCCCCATGCCTCGACCAGGCCGTCGACCGTGGACTCGTACGGCGTCTCGCCGTCCAGCGGCTGGGTCGTCTTGCGGGCCGAGTGGGTGACGATGATCGCGTCGAGATCCTGCTGCTCGGGAGCGCGCAGGTAGGCCTCGAGCTGGCGGTTCCACTCCGCGCAGGCGGGGCGGTTGTCGGCGATGTTCTGGCCGAGCGGCCGGGTGTTCCAGTGGCAGGCCGCTCGGGCAGCGACGTCGATGCGCCAGTTGCGCTGGTCGCCGATCAGGTCGAGGGCGCCGACCGGGGCGACGGCATGAGAGTCGCCGACCATCAGCAGCCGCTTCTGGTAGCCCTCGACGGACCCGTTGGGGCATGCGTTGAAGCGCACCGGACGCTCCTCGAAGGACCAGCACTGGCCCCGGTTGTCGTCGTCCGCGCCGATCGCGGCCACCGCCGGGATCAGCTCGTCCCGCAGGTCGGGGTTGCGGCACGCGCCTCCCGCGGCGCGCACCGCCATCGCGGAGGCGCCGAGGCACTCGGTCGTGAAGGGGTCGGCGGTGGCGAGCCGGGCCGCCGCCGCGATCGCCCTGTCCTCCGAGTAGTCGATCGCGGCCAGGCCGCTCCAGCCGGCGCCGACCGCGACCACGAGAGCAGCCAGGGTGGCGACCAGGGCTCGTGGACCGCCGGGCCTGATGACGTACGTCTGGACCTGCCGGGTCACCAGCCGGTTGGTCGCCCAGGCGAGCAGCGTCGAGACGACCAGCACGCCCGCGGCAGAGGCGATGGTGAGCCGCTCCTCGCCGGTGTAGTAGAGCCACGCGATCAGGAGCGGCCAGTGCCACAGGTAGAGCTCGTAGGAGATGTCGGCGACGAACCGCAGCGGCCGGGTCTCCAGCAGTCGGCGGGGCCCGCGCGGCGACGGGGTGGAGCCGACCATCACCAGCAGCGCTCCGGCGACCGGCCACAGGGCCAGGGGCCCCGGGAAATGGTCCGCGCCGTCCATCACGAAACCGCAGGTCACGACCAGGGCGAGGCCGGTCCACGCGGCGTACGGCTTGATCTTCTCGGGCAGGCCCAGGCGGCGCAGCGCGAGCGCGGTGAGGGCGCCGGCGGCGATCTCCCAGAAGCGGGTGATGGAGTTGAAGTACGCAGCCGCCTGGTCGGAGCCGGAGACCTTGATCGCATAGACGAAGGAGACCGCGAACGCGGCCGCGGTCAGCAGGAACAGCACCCGCGCGAGGCTGACCCGCCCCCGCAGCCGGCCGCGGGCCACCACCCGGAGAACCAGAGTGAGCCCGACGACGACCAGCGGCCACAGCAGGAAGAACTGCCCCTGGACCGCGAGCGACCAGAAGTGCTGCACCGGCGTCGAGGACGGTCCGGCCGCGCCGTAGGAGAGCTGGCTGGCGATGAGCTCCCAGTTGAGCATGTAGGTCGCGGCCGCGATGAGCTCGCGGGTCGTCTGCGTCCACAGCGTCTGCGGGATGAAGGCCACCATCAGCGCAGCGGTCGCGGCCAGCACGATCAGGGCCGGCGCGGCGAGCCGCGCGAACGTACGTCCGTAGTGCTCGCCCAAGCCCTGTCGAAGCGGAGCCCGAGACAATATGCCTAGCCGGCCGCGCTCCGCCCTGCCCACCAGTGACCGGGTGGCGAGGAAGCCCGAGATCACCAGGAAGACGTCGATCCCGCCCGAGACCCGGCCGTTGCCGAAGAGGTGGAAGGCGACCACGAGCGCCAGGGCGATGCCGCGCAGGCCGTGGATCTCGCTGATGTGTCCCCGGGAGGGGTGCCCAGATTTGGGGCTCTTGGGTTCGGGGTCTGCCTGGGGTGTCGCGGGCGTGCGGAAATCCGAGATGGCGGTCACGTGATCGCTGTTCTAGTGGACGTCGGGGTGGGAGCCGTCGCACCGTAACGAGCAGTGGTGACCTGAAGGCATACGGCCGTTATCAATCCGCCGTCGAGATCTCCTCAGAACCGCTTCATATCGCCGCTGAAGGAGATAGGTTGCACCCCGACGTGACTTAGATCACACCCAGGACTGAGGAGTTCGACGATGAACACGCACAAGATCGGCCGCCTGATGGCGGTCGCAGCGGTGGCGACCCTGTCGACCGCATCGCTCGTGGCATGTGGAGGCTCGGATGACGGTGGCGACTCGGGAGACTCGGGCGGCACCGACGTCGGAGTGATCCTCCCCGACGCGACCACGTCTCCCCGATGGGAGTCCCAGGACCGGCCCAACCTCGAGAAGGCGTTCGCCGACGCCGGCCTCGAGGCAACGATCCAGAACGCCCAGGGCGACACCGCCAAGTTCGGTCAGCTGTGCGACAGCATGATCAACGAGAACGTCAAGGTCATCATCATCACCAACCTCGACTCCGAGTCGGGCGCGGCCTGCCTGAAGAAGGCCGCCGACGCGGGCGTGACGAGCATCGACTACGACCGGCTGACGCTCAACGGCGGCGCCTCCTACTACGTCTCCTTCGACAACGTGAAGGTCGGCGAGCTGATGGGCGAGGGCCTCGACGAGTGCATCACCGCCGCGGGCAAGAAGGGCGGCAACATCGTCTACGTCAACGGCGCGGCCACCGACAACAACGCGGCCCTGTTCAAGTCGGGCTACGAGAAGGCGCTCGAGCCGAAGATCGCGGACGGCACCTACAAGCTCGTCGGTGACCAGTCGGGGGAGTGGGACGCCACCAAGGCCGGGAAGGTCTTCGACCAGATGTACACCGCCAACGGCGGAAAGATCGACGGCGTGGTCTCGGCCAACGACACCATGGCCGGCGGCATCATCGCCCGGCTGAAGGCCAACAACGCGCAGGGCAAGATCCCGGTGACCGGCCAGGACGCCTCGGTCGAGGGTCTGCAGAACATCCTGCAGGGCTTCCAGTGCGGCACGGTCTACAAGAACACCGCGCTCGAGGCGAAGGCCGCCGCGGACCTCGCGATCGCGCTGATCGAGGGTGACGAAGAGGCCGCCGAGGCGCTGGCCACCGGCAGCGTCGAGGACACCGAGGCGGGCAAGGACGTGCCGTCGGTGCTCGCTGAGCCCGTCTGGGTCACGAAGGAGTCCGTCGTGACCGTCATCAAGGACGGTCAGGCCGACGCCGCCGAGGTGTGCGCCGGGGCGATCGCCGACCTGTGCACCGAGAACGGCGTGCCTCAGTGAGTCCGCTGCTGGAGCTGCACGGCGTCGAGAAGTCCTTCGGCGCCGTGCAGGTCCTGCGCGGAGTGGACCTCTCGGTGCAGGCGGGCCGGGTCACCGCGCTCGTCGGCGACAACGGTGCCGGCAAGAGCACCCTGGTCAAGGGGATGGCCGGGATCCATCTCTTCGACGCCGGTGACTACCTCTTCGAGGGAGAGCCGGTGAAGGTGACCAATCCCAAGGACGCCGCCGCGCTCGGGATCGAGGTCGTCTACCAGGACCTCGCGCTGTGCGACAACCTCGACGTCGTCCACAACATGTTCCTCGGCCGGGAGATGAAGCGGCTGCGGCTGGTCGACGAGGACACCATGGAGCAGCGCGCTCGCGAGACGCTCGACGGTCTCTCGGTGCGTACGCTGAAATCGGTGCGTACGCCGGTGGCCTCCCTCTCCGGCGGCCAGCGCCAGACCGTGGCGATCGCCCGGGCCGTGCTGTGGAACTCGAAGATGGTCATCCTCGACGAGCCGACCGCGGCTCTCGGTGTGGCACAGACCGAACAGGTGCTCCGGCTGGTCCGGCGCCTGGCCGACCGTGGCCTCGGCGTCCTGCTGATCAGCCACAACCTCAACGACGTCTTCGAGGTCGCCGACGACATCGCGGTCCTGTATCTGGGCGGCATGGTCGGCCAGATCGAGGCCGCCTCCACGACGCGTGAGCGGGTCGTGCAGGCGATCACCACCGGCGTCGTTCCCGAGGGAGGTGCGGCATGAGCGAGCGCCAGCGAGCGACAACAAGCCTCAGGCCGCCACTTCCGTATTCTTCGCCTTCCACTACGGAGGTGGCGGCATGAGTATCGATACCGATGATCCGACGGTCGCCGCTGCGCCGGACCCGGAGCCCGACAACTCACTGGGCGGGATCTTCCGGGCCTACCTGGCCAAGCTCAGGGGCGGTGAGGTCGGCTCGTTGCCGGCGGTGCTGGGTCTGATCGCGCTGGTCGTGGTCTTCTCGGCGCTGCGTCCCGAGCAGTTCACCAACTCGTTCAACTTCGCCAACCTGATCGGCCAGTCGGCGGGGGTGACCGTGCTAGCGATGGGCCTGGTCTTCGTGCTGCTGCTGGGCGAGATCGATCTGTCGGCGGGGTTCGCGGGCGGCACGTGCGCCGGGGTGCTCGGCGTGTTCCTGACCCGGCAGGAGTGGCCGCTGATCCCGGCGCTGCTGGCGGCGCTGCTCACCGGAGCGCTGATCGGTCTGACCATCGGGCTGCTGGTGGCCAGGCTCGGGATCCCGTCGTTCGTGGTCACGCTGGCCGCGTTCCTCGGGCTGCAGGGCGTACTCCTGACGATGATCGGTGAGGGCGGGACGATCCCCATCCGCAACGACTTCATCAACGGCCTCAACAACGCCAACCTGCCGGTCTGGCTCGGTTGGGTGCTCGGCATCGTCTGCATCGTGGGCTATGCGGGTTCGACGTACGTCACCGATGCGCGCCGCCGCGCCAAGAACCTCACCGTGCAGCCCATCCTGCTGTGGGCGCTGAAGACCGGGCTGCTGACGGTCGTGGTGCTCGTCGTGGTCGGCTACCTCTCCGTCGAGCGCAGCCGCAACCCGGCGCTGACCTCGCTCAAGGGGGTGCCGGTCTCGCTGGTGGTGATCGTCGGCCTGCTGATCCTGCTCACCTTCACGCTGACCCGCACCGCCTGGGGCCGGCACGTCTACGCGGTCGGCGGCAACGCCGAGGCGGCACGCAGGGCCGGGATCAACGTGTTCCGGGTGCGCCTGTCGTGCTTCATCCTCTGCTCCACGATGGCGGCGGTGGCCGGCATCATGATCGCCAGCCGGACCAACTCGGTGAACCCGAACACCGGCGGCGAGACGACCCTGCTGTACGCCGTGGGCGCCGCCGTCATCGGCGGCACCTCGCTCTTCGGCGGCAAGGGCCGGGTCATCGACGCCGTCATCGGTGGCACCGTCGTGGCCGTCATCGACAACGGGATGGGCCTGCTCGACCAGCCCCAGGGCACCGTCTGGATGGTCACCGGCCTGGTCCTCCTGGTCGCGGCCAGCGTCGACGCGCTATCCCGGCGCCGGGCATCGGCTACCGGGCACGTGTAGACGGCTCGTTCCTCCGTCACGGTATGCGGGCGAAGGCGCACATCCCCAGCGGAGCTCCGCACGGGATGTGCGCCTTTCGCTGCATACCGTGATGAAGGCTCAGGCAGGCGGAGCGGTGCTGCTGCGCTCGACCAGCTCGGCGGGCAGCCGCAGGTGACGCTCGGTCTGCTTGCCCTCGAGCAGCTCGAGCAGGAGCTCGAGGGCGGCCCGGCCCATCTCGTGGAGCGGCTGGGCGACGGTGGTGAGCGGGGGAGTGGCGTCGCGGGCCTCGGGTACGTTGTCGAAGCCGATCACCGAGAGGTCCTCGGGCACGCGTAGGCCGAGCGAGCCGGCGACCTCGATGACCTTGATCGCGGAGATGTCGTTGGCGGCGAAGATGGCGGTGGGCCGCTCGCCGGCAGGGAGCGAGAGCAGCTCGCGGGCCGGTGCCTCGGCGAGTTCGGGGTGGTAGCCGCCCACCCGGATCAGGTCGGCGGAGACGCTCAGGCCGGCGTCGTAGAGGGCCTCGCGGTAGCCCTGCTCGCGCAGGCCGGCGGAGCGGAGGTCGGGGCGTCCGCCGAGGAACCCGATGCGCCGGTGGCCGAGGCCGACCAGGTGGTCGACGGCGAGCCGGGCGCCGGTGATGTTGTCGGCGTCGACGGTCATCGGGCCGTCCGGCCCGGTGTGGGGGTCGATCGCGACGACCGGGATGGTGGTCTCGTCGGTGATGATCATCGACGGGGTGACCACGATCGCGCCGTCGATCAGGGTGTGGCCGAGGCGGGAGAGCGAGCGGCGCTCCCAGCCGGTGTGGTTGTGGGCGCCGGTGCGTCCGGCGTGAGCCAGCAGCTCGTAGCCGGTGCCGTCCAGGGCCGCCGAGATGCCCTTGAGGAGCTCGGCGGAGTAGGGCTCGAACTCGGCCACGAGCACGCCGATCACACCGGTGGACTTGCGGCGGAGGCTCGAGGCGATCAGCGAGGACTGGTAGCCGAGCTCGTCGATGACCGCGAGGACCTTCTCGGCCGTCGCCTCGCTGACGCCGTAGCGCTCGTTGATCACCTTGGAGACGGTGGCCACGGAGACGCCGGCCTCGCGGGCCACGTCGGTGATGGTCACCCGTCGGGGGCGTGGCTGATCGAGCGTGCTCATGGCCTGACAGTAGCCCACTCGGGCCAGGTTCGATAACCATCTACGAAAACGTTATCGACAACGATTGACACGAGCGCCTGGCACGCGCCATGCTCGACCCCGACAATGTGGCGGCAGTCACATAACCCATACATCCAGAGCTG
This sequence comes from Actinomycetota bacterium, assembly GCA_030862715.1. The sequence goes on from JALZDD010000353.1 coordinate 11,601, forward strand.
TGACGAAGAGGTCCCAAGATGTCGAGGAAGACACAAGCGCTCGCCGCGCTGTGCGCCGGATTGATGATTGCCGCCACCGGTTGTGGCGGCTCGGGCGACTCCGGTGGCGACGACAACACCATCACCTGGTGGCATAACTCCAACAACGACCCCGGCAAGGGGTTCTACGAGCAGGTTGCGAAGGACTTCGAGAAGGCCAACCCCGGCGTCGACGTCAAGGTCCAGGCCTTCGCCCACGAGGACATGCTGACCAAGCTCGACGCCGCCTTCCAGAGCGGTGACGTCCCGGACGTCTACATGGAGCGCGGCGGCGGCGAGCTCGCCGACCACGTCGAGGCCGGGCTCACCCGCGACCTCTCCGAGGACTCCAAGGACATCATCGACCAGATCGGCGGCAGCGCCGCCGGGTGGCAGGTCGACGGGAAGACGTACGCCCTGCCGTTCTCCATGGGAGTGGTCGGGTTCTGGTACAACACCGAGCTCTTCGAGAAGGCCGGGATCACCGCGTTCCCGGCGACCATGGAGGAGCTGTACGCCGCGTTCGACAAGCTCGACAAGGCCGGCATCACCCCGGTTTCGCTGGGCGCCGGCGACGGCTGGCCGGCCGCGCACTACTGGTACTACACCGCGCTGCGCGCCTGTTCCCAGGACGTGCTCGAGAGCGCAGTCGCCGACCTGGACTTCTCCGATCCGTGCTTCATCGAGGCGGGTGAGACCGTCGACGAGATCGTCGCCCAGAAGCCGTTCAACAAGGGCTTCCTCTCCACCCCGTCGCAGACCGGTCCGACCTCGGCCAGCGGCCTGCTGGCCACCGGCAAGGTCGCCATGGAGCTGGCCGGCCACTGGGAGCCCGGCGTGATGCAGGGCATCACCGAGGACAAGCAGGGCCTCGGCGACAAGACCGGCTGGTTCCCGTTCCCGGCCGTCGAGGGTGGCGCGGGCGACCCGGCCGCGCAGCTCGGCGGCGGTGACGCCTGGGCGGTCTCCGAGGGGGCGCCCGACGAGGCCGTCGACCTGGTGAACCACCTGCTCTCCGACGAGGTCCAGAAGGGCTTCGCCGAGAACGACATGGGCCTGCCGACCATCCCGGCGGCCGGCTCCTCGGTCAAGGACCCGGCACTGGCCGACCTGCTGAAGGTGCGCGACGAGTCACCGTTCGTGCAGCTCTACTTCGACACCGCCTTCGGTGAGTCCATCGGCGGTGCGATGAACGACGAGATCGCGCTGCAGTTCGCCGGCAAGGCCACCCCTGAGGACGTCGTCAAGGCGACCCAGGAAGCCGCGGACAAGGAGAAGTGAGCATGGCTGACCGAAGCACGCCCTCGGGAGGCACGGTCGCCTCGTGAACTCTGAAGCAACTACTGGTGCGGTCGCCTCGGGGCGGCCGCACCGGTCTCGAGACGGCTGGCGCAAGTGGGCGGAGATCGCGTTCTTCGTGACCCCGGCCCTGGCGCTGATGGCCCTGTTCGTCGCCTGGCCGATCCTCACCGCGGCGCGGTTCTCCCTCTACGACTGGAAGGGCCTCGGTCCGCTCGACGACTTCGTCGGGTTCGAGAACTACGCCGAGGTGCTCGCCGACAGCGTCTTCCGGGACGCGGTCGCCCACAACATGATCATCGTGGTCGGCTCGATCATCGTGCAGCTGCCCCTGGGCGTGGCCATCGCGCTGCTGCTCAACCGCAAGATGGCGGGGCAGGGGGTGCTGCGGACGCTGATCTTCGTCCCGTACGTCCTGGCCGAGGTCATCGCCGGCGTCATCTGGTTCCAGCTGCTGCAGCCGGAGTACGGCCTGGTCGACGCTCTCATGAACGGGATCGGTCTCAGTCCGCCCGAGGAGGGCTGGCTCGGCACTCCCGAGGTCGCCCTGTGGGTGGTGCTCGCGGTGCTGACCTGGAAGTACCTCGGCCTGGCGGTGCTGCTCTTCCTCGCCGGCCTGCAGGGTGTCTCCGAGGAGCTCTACGAGGCGGCACAGCTCGACGGTGCCGGCTGGTGGCAGACGCAGTGGCGGATCAGCATCCCGCTGCTCGGCCCGACGATCCGCACCTGGTGCTTCCTGTCGATGATCGGCTCGATCCAGTGCTTCGACATGATCTGGGTCCTCACCGGAGGCGGTCCCGCCGACGCGACGACCACGATGGCGACGTACCTGATCGACGAGGGCACCAACCGGCACAACTACGGCATCGCCGGCGCCGCCTCGGTGGTCCTGTTCGCGATCGCGTTCGTGATGGCGCTGGTCTACCAGCTGGTCGTGCTGCGCCGTGACACCAAGGAGGCGGCGGCATGAGCGAGCGCCAGCGAGCGACCACAGGCCTCAGGCCGCCGCGTCCGTATTCTTCGATCTTCTCTACGGAGGCGGCGGCATGAGTGTGACGACCAACCTGGCGCCGCGCGGCAAGCGCGGCGGCAACAACGTGCTCGTCTATCTGGTCTCGCTGATCGTCGTGGCGATCACCGTCGGGCCGGTGCTCTACGGCGCGATGGGCGGCTTCCGCACCAACGCCCAGCTGGCCGAGAAGCCGACCGGGCTGCCCGACCCCTGGGTCGGGACGAACTACTCCGGCGTGCTGAGCGGCGGGTCGTTCTGGACGTACGCGGTCAACTCGACCGTCATCGCGGTCATCACGACGGTGGTCGCGGTGGTCTTCGGCGTGATGGCGGCCTACCCGCTGGCGCGCTACCGGTTCAAGGGCCGCGAGGCGCTGTTCATGGTCTTCGTGCTGGGCCTGCTCTTCCCGGCGGCGGTGGCCGTGATCCCGCTGTTCATCCTGGTCACCCGAGACCTCGGGATGGGCAACACCTGGTGGGGCGTGGCGCTGCCACAGGCGGCGTTCGCGCTGCCGCTCACGGTGGTGATCCTGCGGCCGTTCCTGATGGCGCTGCCGCGCGAGCTGGAGGAGGCGGCGCTGATCGACGGCGCCTCGCGGATCGGTGTCTTCTGGCGGATCATGCTGCCGCTGTCGATGCCGGGGGTGATCACGGTGGCGGTGCTCGCCTTCGTGACCTCCTGGAACGCCTACATCTTGCCGCTCCTGCTGCTGCAGGACGACATGCGCACGCTGCCGCTCGGGGTGGCCGACTTCTCCACCGAGCACTCCGCCGACACCGCCGGTGTCCTGGCGTTCACGACGATTGCGATGATCCCCGCGCTGGTGCTGTTCCTGGCCCTGCAGCGCCGGATCGTCTCCGGACTGCAAGGAGCGGTGAAGGGATGACGGACACCCACATGCGTGCATGGCCGCAGGTATCCACGCGGGTGCACGAGCTGCACGCGCGGATGAGGCTCGAGGAGAAGCTGGCGCAGCTCGTCGGCTTCTGGATCGACCACGGTGACGAGGTCGTCGCGCCGCTGGCCGACGAGATGACGGCCGGCGCGCCGGAGCGGCTCGCCGAGGTCACCGAGCACGGGATCGGCCACTTCACCCGTGTCTACGGCACCCGTCCGGTCGAGCCGGCCGAGCGAGCGCAGTGGTTGTGGGAGGAGCAGCGCCGGCTGCTGCGCGAAACCAGGCTGGGCATCCCGGCGCTGGTCCACGAGGAGTGCCTCACCGGGCTGGCCGCCTGGAAGGCCGCCTGCTTCCCGACGCCACTGGCCTGGGGAGCCGCCTTCGACCCCGATCTCGTCGAGGAGATGGCGTCGCTGATGGGCTCCTCGATGCGTACGTTGGGGGTGCACCAGGGCCTCGCACCCGTGCTCGACGTGATCCGTGACCCGCGCTGGGGACGCACCGAGGAGGCCATCTCCGAGGACCCCTACGTGGTGGGGACGGTCGGCACCGCGTACGTCCGGGGGCTGCAGTCCGCCGGCATCCAGGCGACCTTGAAGCACTTCGTCGGCTACTCCGGCTCCCGGGCCGGCCGCAACCACGCCCCGGTCGCCGCCGGTCCGCGTGAGCTGGCCGACGTCTTCCTGCCGCCCTTCGAGATGGCCGTCCTCGACGGAGGTGCGCGGTCGGTGATGAACGCCTACAACGACGTCGACGGCATCCCCATGGCCGCTCACACCGAGCTGCTCACGGGGCTGCTGCGCGAGGAGTGGGGCTTCGACGGGACGGTGGTGGCCGACTACTTCTCGGTCGCCTTCCTCGCCCTCATGCACGGGGTCGCGGCCGAGCGTGGCCACGCCGCCGCGATGGCGCTGGAGGCCGGGATCGACGTCGAGCTGCCCAGCGGCGACGCCTTCCTGGAGCCTCTGGCCGCGCTGGTCCGGGCCGGCGAGGTGGACGAGGCGGTCATCGACCGTGCCGTCCTGCGTACGCTGGCCGCGAAGGAGGAGCTCGGGCTGCTCGACGAGGAGTTCACCGCCGAGCCGCCGACCGACATCGACCTGGACACCCCGGCTCACCGGGACGTGGCCCGTCGCCTGGCCGAGGAGTCGGTGGTCCTGCTGTCCAACGACGGCACCCTCCCGCTGGCCCGGACCGCCACCAGGCTCGCGGTGATCGGTCCCAACGCCGACCGCGCCGAGGCGCTGATGGGGTGCTACTCCTTCCCCAACCACGTCCTCGCCCACCATCCCGACGTCGCGCTCGGCATCGAGGTGCCCACGATCGCGGAGGCGCTGCGGTCCGAGCTCGGTTCCGCCGAGATCGAGGTCGTCCGAGGCTGCGAGATCGAGGGTGCGGACACCACCGGGATCGCGGCCGCCGTCGAGGCGGCCGGCCGGGCCGAGGTGGCCGTGGTCGTCGCCGGCGACCAGGCGGGCCTGTTCGGCAAGGGCACCGTGGGGGAGGGCAACGACACCGAGTCGCTCGACCTGCCCGGCGTCCAGCGCGAGCTGATCGAGGCCGTGGTCGCCACCGCGACCCCGACGGTCCTGGTGCTGGTCACCGGCCGGCCGTACGCCATCGGCTGGGCCCTGGACGGTCCCCACCGTCCCGCGGCGGTGCTGCAGGCGTTCTTCCCGGGCGAGGAGGGCGGACCCGCGATCGCCCGTGTTCTCACCGGTGCCGTCAACCCCTCCGGGCGGCTGCCGGTGACCCTGCCGCGCTCGGCCGGGGCCCAGCCCTACACCTACCTGCACCCCATCCTCGGCGGCCCCTCCGGAGTGACCTCCGCCGACTCGACGCCGGTGCGGCCGTTCGGTTTCGGGCTCTCCTACACCACCTTCGGCCACATCGGGCTCTCGGCCGACCGCTCGGTCGAGGCGGGAGCCACGTTCGGGGTGGAGGTGACCGTCACCAACCTCGGTGATGTCGCCGGTGTGGACGTGGTCCAGCTCTACGGTCGTGATCTGCAGGCCTCGGTGGTCCGACCGGTCGCGCAGCTGCTCGGCTACCAGCGGGTCGCGCTGCAGCCGGGTGAGTCGGCGACGGTGCGCTTCGTGGTGCCCACGACGCGGTTGGCCTTCACCGACCGGAGTCTTGCCCGTGTCGTCGAGCCCGGTGACGTCGAGGTCTGGGTCGCCGCCTCGGCCGGCGAGAAGGTCGCCACCGCGGTCGCCGAGGGCATCGCCGAGATCTCCGACGTCGAGACGCCCTCTACTGCTGGCGAGTCGGGCATCGACAAGGCGCTGGTCACCATCACCGGTGATGTCCACCGGGTCAGCACCGCTGACCGGCGGATCACGACGGCGACGGTCTCGCGCTAGCTGGGTTGGGCGGCTTGCCGGGCGAGATGGGCGGCGGGATCGGCGATGACACGACGTACGACGGTCCCGGCCGCTCCGCGCACGGCTGCGTCGCTGCCGAGCCCGGAGACCAGCAGCCGGGGCGGTTCGACGGCACCGGTGTGGTGGCTGATCGACGCCGCGGTCGCCGCGGAGAGCCATGGCGCGAGCGTGGCGAAGGCGCCACCGAGCACGATCGCGGTGGGGTCGAGCAGGGTGATGACGGAGGCGAGCGCGACGCCGAGGTGTCGCCCGGCGCCGGTGACGGCATCCAGCGCGGCCTGATCGCCGGCCTCGCAGGCCCGGGTGAGGTCAGCCATCGTCGCCACCTGCGCGCGGGCGAGGATCTCCTGCTGTCCGGCCATCCGCTCCAGGCAGCCGTGGCCGCCACAGCCGCACCGCGGGCCGTCGGGCGCCACCACGACATGGCCGAGCTCGCCGGCGCCCGCGTGCGCGCCGCGGAAGACCTCGCCTCCGATCACGATGCCGCCACCGATGCCGATCTCGCCGGAGACGTGCACGAAGTCGCGCAGGGGAGCGCCGTCGAGCTCGTGGCCGCCGAACCACATCTCGCCGAGAGCCGCCAGGTTGGCCTCGTTCTCCAGGTCGACCTCGAGCC
>JALZDD010000374.1 GCA_030862715.1 Actinomycetota bacterium
TTGACGCCAAGGACCTTCATCTGTGCTGCCTTCCAGGACCGGATAGGGATGCGAAGTGTCAACCGGGTACCCGGGGAGAAGCGCTTTGAACCGCCTCGCCGCGGAACTTGTCCTGCTTCTCCGCATCACCAAAGGTGATCCCGGGCACCGACAAGGAATGAGAATCCTGATCTGGCACGTGCATGGCTCCTGGACGACGGCGTTCGTGCACGGTCGCCACGACTATCTCCTCCCGACGACGCCCGACCGCGACCCCGACGGTCTGGGCCGCGCCCGCACCTGGGACTGGCCGTCGGCCGCCCGTGAGGTCAGCAGCGAGGCCCTCGCGGACGAGGAGGTCGACCTCGTCGTCCTGCAGCGTCCGCACGAGGTCGAGCTGGCCGAGCGGTGGCTCGGCGGGCGGCGACCCGGTCGAGACCTGCCCGCCGTCTACGTGGAGCACAACACCCCCGTCGGCGCGGTCCCCGACACCCGGCACCCGATGGCGGGCCGTGGTGTCCCGATCGTGCACGTGACCGGCTTCAACGACCTCCTCTGGGACTGCTCCGGCACCCCGACCACCGTGATCGAGCACGGCATCGTCGACCCGGGTCGCCGCTACACCGGCGACATCGAGCGCGCCGGAGTGGTGGTCAACGATCCGGTACGCCGAGGCCGCTCGGTCGGCGCCGACCTGATCCCGGCGCTGGCCGAGGGCGTCGGCGTCGATGTCTTCGGCATGCGTGTCGAGCGCCTGCCGGCGTACCAGGGGCTGCGGACGTACGAGAACCTGCCGCAGCAGGATCTGCACGACCACCTCCCGCGGCGACGCGTCTACGTCCACCTCAACCGCTGGACCTCGCTGGGGCTCTCGTTGATCGAGGCGATGCACCTCGGCATGCCGGTCGTCGCCGTGGCCACGACCGAGACCCCGCTCGCGGTGCCGCACGAGGCCGGCTTCGTCACCACCCGCCGCGACGAGATCGTCCCGGCCGTACGCCACCTGATGAAGGATCCCGACGTCGCCGAGGAGGCCGGGCTGATCGGGCGCCGGTACGCGAGGAAGCGCTACGGCCTGGAGCGGTTCCTCGACGAGTGGGACGACGTGCTCCGGTGGGTCGCCACCGACAGCGGCGGGTGAGACCGGGCGAGATCCGGGCATCGTGAGGCGGCGGCGCGGGTACGGGACGTATGAGCTCTGTCCCCGACCGAAGGACCGCTATGACCGACACGCCGAGCCCCGGCGCTCCTGAGCAGACCGAGTGGCTGACCACCTCGGGCGGTGTGCGCCTACGTGAGACCGACAAGTCCCTGAAGGCGGGCGAGCGCGGCCCGACCCTGCTCCAGGACCACCACCTGCGCGAGAAGATCACCCATTTCGACCACGAGCGGATCCCCGAACGCGTCGTCCACGCCCGCGGCGCCGGCGCGCACGGCACCTTCACGGCGTACGGAACCGCCGAGTCCGTCACCAGCGCGGGCTTCCTCGCCGAGGGCCGGGAGACGCCGGTCTTCGTGCGGTTCTCCACGGTGCTGGGATCGCGCGGCAGCGCGGACACGGTGCGGGACACCCGCGGGTTCGCGACCAAGTTCTACACCGCGGAGGGGACCTTCGACCTCGTCGGCAACAACATCCCGGTCTTCTTCATCCAGGACGGCATCAAGTTCCCCGACATCATCCATGCCGGCAAGCCGCACCCCGACAGCGAGATCCCGCAGGCCCAGTCCGCGCACGACACCTTCTGGGACTTCGTCTCCCTGCACACCGAGGCCCAGCACCACACGATGTGGAACATGTCCGACCGTGGCATCGCCCGTTCCTACCGAATGATGGAGGGCTTCGGCGTCCACACCTTCCGGATCGTCAACGCCGCGGGGGAGACGAGCCTGGTCAAGTTCCACTGGAAGCCCAAGCTCGGCGTGCACGGCCTGCTCTGGGAGGAGGCCCAGATGCTGGGCGGGTTCGACCCGGACTTCCACCGCCGTGACCTCGCCGACGCGATCGAGGCCGGCGCCTACCCCGAGTGGGAGCTGGGCATCCAGGTCTTCCCGGACACCCCCGAGCAGACGTACGAAGGGATCGACCTGCTCGACCCGACCAAGCTGGTTCCCGAGGAGATCGCGCCGGTCCAGCGGATCGGCCGCCTCGTCCTCGACCGGAACCCCTCGAACTTCTTCGCCGAGACCGAGCAGGTCGCGTTCCACGTCGGCAACCTGGTGCCCGGCATCGACGTCACCGACGACGCGCTGCTGCAGGCGCGGCTCTTCTCCTACGTCGACACCCAGCTGACCCGGCTGGGTGGGCCGAACTTCAACCAGATCCCGGTCAACCGGCCGCACGCGCCGGTCAACGACATGCTGCGCGACGGGTTCCACCAGCACGAGATGCACCGTGGGGTGGCGCCCTACCACCCCAACTCGCTCGACGGCGGCTGCCCGTTCATGGCCGGCGACCCGCAGGGAGCCTTCCTGGACAACCCGGTGACGGTGCCCGAGACGACCAAGCAGCGGACGCAGCCGGCCTCGTTCGACGACCACTTCAGCCAGGCGCGGCTCTTCTGGCTGTCGATGACACCGGTCGAGAAGCAGCACATCGTCGCGGCTTACGCCTTCGAGCTGGGCAAGGTCCACGAGCAGGCCATCCGGGAGCGACAGCTCCAGTGTCTGGCCGAGATCGCCCCGGACCTGTGCGGCGGGGTCGCCACGGCCCTCGGTCTGCCCGCGCCCTCGCCGGAGGGTGAGCTCGCCGATCCGGAGCCGAGTCCGGCCCTGTCGATGCTCGGCGGGTCCTACCCGCCGGACGGCCGGGTCGTCGGGATCGTCGTGGGCCCGGACAGCGCGGCCGACGAGGTCGACGGGCTGCGTACGGCGCTCGCCGGGTCGAAGATGACGCCGCTGCTCATCGCGCCGACGGCCGCACCGCTCGGCGGCGACCTGGCCGTGCAGCGTACGTTCTCCACCGCTCGCTCCGTCGAGTTCGACGCGCTCGTGGTCGCCGACGGCGCCGCTGCCGTTGCATCGGACGCGCACGTGCTCCTGCTGGTCGAGGAGATCTTCCGTCACGGCAAGGCGCTGCTGGCCTGGGGTGACGGGGTCGAGGTCATCTCGACCGCGGGGATCGCGGTCCCCGCGCCGGGGGTCAGGGCCGAGGAGTCCGCCTCGGTGGCCGCCGCCGAGCTTCCCGACCTGCTCGCCGCGCACCGCTCCTGGGAGAGGTTCGCGCTCTCCTGACGGTTTGCCGAATGGAGGGGTTTGCAGGCGCGCGTGGTGGGTACCGAGAGGGCTGAACGAACGAGAGAACTCATGAGGAGTGATCCGCATGACCACGAAGAGCGCTGAGACCGGAGTCGTCACGGGTACCCCTGACAAGGACTACAACCTCATCTGGTTCGCCGAGGCATGCCTGAACAACGCGCTGCGTCTGGACACCTACATCGAGGACGCGCGCCGCTCGAAGGACACCGATCTGGAAGACCTGTTCGTCCGCGCACAGGCCAACTCCGTGCAGGGTGCCGAGGAGGCGAAGGCCCTGCTCCGTAGCCGCTTGGACGACAAGGTCTGAGCATCCCCCGCAACAACTACACACCGAGGTGAGATCCACATGGCACTAATTCTCTGGCTGATCGCGGCAGTCCTGGTTATCGGCGGCATTCTGGCCCTGGTAC
>JALZDD010000383.1 GCA_030862715.1 Actinomycetota bacterium
TCAACAGGCGCAGGAGAAGAGATGCAGTCGTCCCGACTAGCAGCGAGCCCAGCAGAGACGGACGTGTCGACCAAGGTTGTCACGAAGATCGCACCCCGGTCGCTGGTGTAGGTGCAGACGTCCTCGTCGGCGGTTTGCGACCAGGTGCCGGGGATGGCGCTGGCGACCTGATCGGGTTCGAAGAGACAGGGGCCGGAGGCTTCGACGGGGGCGGGGGTCGAGGGGCTCGGGCCGGGACTGCTGGAGGTGGGCTCCCCGGAGCCGCAGCCGGCGAGAGCGGTCGCGGAGAGGACGGCTGCGACGCTCAGCAGCTTCCTCGACACGTACGTCTCCTCGGGTTGCGGGGGTTCTACGCAGTTTCTCAGGTCGAGCCCGGAAAAGGAGTCACGGGGGTTGCCTCGACCGGGCACAATCGCATCCGTGACCTCTGACCTGGCGCAGGGAAACCATCATCACGACGACACTCGGGCCTCCATTCGGGAGCGGCTCGCGGGTCAGCATGTGCTGCTCACGGGAGTGACCGGGTTCGTCGGCGAGGCGCTGCTGCATCTGATGCTGACCGAGGTGCCGGACGTACGTCTCAGCGTCCTGGTCCGGCCGAAGGGCTCGACGTCGGGGGCGGACCGGATTGCGAAGATGCTGACCAAGCCGATCTTCGAGGCTGTCTCCGATGCGCAGGTGAACGTCGTCGAGGGCGATCTCTCCGCGCCGCCCGCGCTGCCGGACGATCTCGACGCCGTGGTGCACTCGGCGGGCGATGTCTCCTTCGACCCGCCGGTCGACGAAGGGTTCGTCACCAACGTCGTCGGCGTCCGCGAGCTGCTCAAGCGGGTCGAGGAGACGGGGCGGGACATCCACTACCTGCACGTCTCGACCGCGTACGTCTCCGGGCGCCGCCGTGGGCACATCCCCGAGGGGCCGGTCGACCACTCCGTCGACGTGGAGGCCGAGCTCGCCTGGGGGTTGGCGCAGCGCGCGGCCGTGGAGGAGCGCTCGCGCGGCGTCGAGGTGATCTCCAAGCTGCGCAAGCAGGCCGAGCGCGAGCACGGTCGTGCCGGGCTGATGACCGCCGCCGCGGCCGCCGAGGAGGCGCGCAAGAAGTGGGTGAAGGACGAGCTCGTACGCCTCGGCACCGAGCGGGCGCGGTCACTGGGCTGGACCGACGCCTACACGTTCACGAAGGCGCTGGGCGAGCGGGTCGTCGAGGCCCACGCCGCAGCGGGGAACCGGGCCACGATCTATCGCCCGGCGATCATCGAGTCGGCTGTCTCCCGCCCCCATCCGGGCTGGATCGAGGGCTTCAAGATGGCCGAGCCGCTGATCCTCGCCTACGGCCGTGGCGAGCTGCCGCTCTTCCCGGCCGCCGCGGACACCCCCGTCGACATCGTGCCGGTCGACCACGTCGTCGCCTCGATCGTGGCCTGCCTGGCCCACCCGCCTGAGCACGGGGACCCGGCCTACTTCCATCTCGCCTCCGGCGACCGCAACCCGGTGACCTTCGGGATGCTCTACGAGACCGTGCGGGCCTACTTCTCCAAGGAGCCGTTCGCAGCCGGTGACCGCGGTGCGGCCCGGCTCCCGGAGTGGACCTTCCCTGGCGGCGCCTCGGTCGAGCGGATGATGGTCACCGGGGAGAAGGTGCACAAGATCGCCGACACCCTGCTCGGGCTGGCCCCGCGCAGCGACCGCACCCGCGGCTGGGCGCGCGACCTCGACCGGCAGGGCCGGCGGCTGCAGTTCCTGCGGCGCTACCTGGACCTCTACAAGGAGTACGCCCAGGCCGACCTCCGCTTCGTCGACGCCAACACGCTCGCGCTCTACCGGTCGCTGTCGCCGGCCGACCAGGAGACCTTCGCCTTCGACACCGGCGTGATCGACTGGCACGAATACCTCTACGACATCCATGTGCCGTCGGTGACCAAGCCGGTCCGCGACCTCGACGAGCTGCGCAAGCTGCGGAAGAAGCCGGTCCCCGGCCGGCTGCCGGAGCTCAAGGATGGGCGGGTGGCGGCCTTCTTCGACCTCGACGGCACCCTGATGTCCTCCAACGTGATCGAGACCTACCTGTGGCTGCGGCTCGGTGAGCTCTCCGGCACCAAGAAGGCGGCCGAGATCGCCCGGATGGCGAGCAAGGTGCCGGGCTACGTGTGGGCGGACCGCACCGAGCGCGGCACGCTGCTGCGTACGGTCTACAAGGAGTACGCCGGCGCCCGGCTCTCCGAGCTGGACGAGATCGTCGACGAGCACCTGACCACCCACATCCTCGGGCGGCTGGCCCCGGATGCGGTCCGGCGGATTCGGGAGCACCGGGCCGCAGGGCACGTGACGGTGCTGGTCACCGGCGCGATCCGGCCTCTGACCAGGCCGCTGATGCCGCTGTTCGACCACATCGAGGCGGCCGACCTGGCCGTCGACGATCGCGGGTTCTGCACCGGCCACATGGCTGCGTCTCCGCTGGTAGGGGAGTCGCGAGGGGCGTTCGTCCGCGAGTGGTCGCGCCGCGAGGGCATCTCGCCGGCCGACTGCTTCGCCTACGCCGACTCCCACTCCGACCTCCCGCTGCTCGCGGCGGTGGGGCACCCGGTGGCGGTCCGGCCCGACGTACCTCTGTTCCGGCACGCCAAGAAGTCGCATTGGACGATCGTCGACTGGGAGTCGCCGGGCCACGCGAGCCGGACGCTCGACCCGGCCGGGCTGCACCGATGAGGAGGGGCTGAATGCTCGCGCTCGAGATGTACCGCAGCGTCGCCAAGACGGCGCTGGGGAAGGTCGCCGGCGGGCGGCTGCCGCTCCTGCTGACCGGGGCGGCGGCGCCGCTGCGGATGGTGACGCTCGACCCACCGAGGGTCGAGCACGAGGGATGGGCGCGGCTGCGGGTCTCGCTCTCCGGCATCTGCGGCTCCGACCTGGGGATGCTGTCCGGGAAGACGAGCCTCTACTTCCAGCCGCTGGTCAGCCTGCCGTTCGTGCCCGGCCACGAGATCGTGGGCGAGCTGCTCGACCCCTGCGGCGACCTGGACGCCGGGACCCGCGTGGTCGTCGACCCGGTCCTGACCTGCGCCGCGCGTGGGCTGGAGGCGTGTGAGGCGTGTGCGCGGGGCGAGACCAACCGGTGCTCCCGGATCACCGTCGGCGACATCTCCTCCGGGCTGCAGACCGGCTTCTGCCACGACACCGGCGGCGGATGGTCGCAGCAGCTCTCGGTGCACCGCTCCCAGCTCCATGTGGTGCCGGAGGGCTACTCCGACGAGCAGGCGCTGCTCGCCGAGCCGGTCGCCTGTGCGGTGCACACGGCGCGAAGGGCCGCGGTCAAGCCCGGTGACCGGGTGCTCGTCTCGGGAGCCGGGGCGGTCGGGCTGCTGGCCACGCTGGCCCTGCGCGAGCTCACCGACGCCGGCGAGATCCTGGTCGTCGCCAAGCACGCTCACCAGCGCGAGCTGGCGCTGGAGTTCGGCGCCACCGAGGTCGTCGCTCCGTCGGAGACGCTGCGTCGGATCAGGCGTGCGACCAGCGCGTTCATGCTCGAGCCGGAGATGCTCTCCTCGCCCTACCTCCTCGGCGGCGTGGACGTGACCGTCGACGCGGTCGGCTCGAAGGAGTCGCTGCAGACCTGTCTGCACGCCACCCGCGCGGGTGGGCGGGTGGTGCTCTCCGGGATGCCCGCCTCCGCCGATCTGTCCGCGGCCTGGTTCCGGGAGCTCGAGGTGGTCGGGACGTACGCCTCCTCGCGGGGCTCCGGCGACTTCGCCACCGCCCTCGACCTGGTCGGCCACGACGCCATGTGCCGCTTGGCCAAGACCGTCGCGCCCTACCCGCTCCACCGCTGGCGCGAGGCCCTCGACCATGCCCATTCAGCCGGTCGGCTCGGCACCGTCAAGGTGGCGTTCGACCCCCGACGTACGTCCTGAAGAAGGAGAGACACGATGACACGGCCAGGTTTCGTGCTGGAGGTCGACGACCGTACGCCGCCCCTGCTCGTCCACGAGGGGCTCGGGTTCCGGCTGGAGGAGTTCCCGCAGGGCACGCGGGTGGTCTACCCGCCCGAGTCGCTGCCGACGGTGCCGGATGTGGACGCGGCGATCCGGGAGTCGCTGGAGAACCCGGTCGACTCCGAGCCGCTGCGGGAGCTGATGTTCCCGGGGATGCGGCTGACGATCGCCTTCGACGACCTCTCCCTGCCGCTGCCGACCATGAAGGCGCCCGACATCCGGGGCCGGATCATCGAGCAGGTGCTCACGATCGCGGCCGAGAAGGGCGTCGACGACGTCGAGATCATCGCCGCGCTGGCCCTGCACCGCCGGATGACCGACGCCGAGATGAAGCACATCGTGGGCGAGCGGGTCTTCCGGTCCTTCGCGCCCCAAGGGCTGCTCTACAACCACGACGCCGAGGACCGCGCCAACCTCGAGCACATGGGCGTCACCGAGAAGGGCGAGGACGTCGAGATCAACAAGCGGGCGGCCACCTCCGACCTGCTGATCTACGTCAACGTCAACCTCGTCGCGATGGACGGCGGCCACAAGTCGGTCGGCATCGGGCTGGCCTCCTACAAGTCGATCAAGCACCACCACAACGCCAAGACGATGGTGCACTCGCGCTCGTTCATGGACCACAAGCACTCCGAGATGCACTCCTCGGCCTGGCGGATGGGCCGGCTGATCGGCGAGCACGTCAAGGTCTTCCAGATCGAGACGACGCTCGACAACGAGGTGTTCGGGAAGCCGTACGACACGCTGCTCAAGCGCGAGTGGGAGTGGTCGCTGCGCGACCAGGCCACGGTGCTCGGCCTGCGCCGCGGGCTGGCGGTCGCGCCGCAGAAGATGCGCCACAAGATGTTCCACGACCTGCGGTCCAACTACGGGCTGACCGGCATCACCGCAGGTGCCGTCGAGCCGGTGCACGAGCTGACCGTGCAGCGTGTCCACCAGCAGCAGCGGGTCAAGGTCGAGGGGCAGTCCGACGTGATGGTGATGGGGGTGCCCTATCTCGGCCCCTACAACGTCAACTCGACCATGAACCCGATCCTGGCCGCCTGCATGGGGCTGGGCTACTACTTCAACTCCTACCTGCGGCAGCCGGTCGTGCGCGAGGGTGGCGTGGCGATCCTCTACCACCCGCTCGACGAGGGCTTCAACACCCTCACCCACCCCTCCTACGTCGACTTCTACGAGGAGGTCCTGGCCGACACGAACGACCCGGCGCTGATCGGACCGAAGTTCGAGGAGCAGTTCGCCACGGACCCCTGGTACGTCCACCTCTACCGCACCTCGAACGCCTACCACGGCGTCCACCCGTTCTACATGTGGTACTGGATCGCACACGCCCTCGACCACCTCGGCGACGTCATCTGGGTCGGGGGCAACCCCAAGGCCGCGGCGCGGATGGGCTTCCGTTCGGCGACCACGTTGCGCGATGCGCTCGAGATGGCGAGCTCGACCGTCGGCCCCTCCCCGTCGATCACCTACCTGCGCAACCCTCCGCACCTGCTGGCGGACGTGCGATGAGCTTCTGGAAGGACACCGCCCGCGACGTACGCCTCATGAAGCGGGGCTGGCGCTGGGGTCACCGGGCGCAGGTGCCGCGGTCGGCGGAGCCGTTCGTGCCGCCGGCGACGACGACGGTCTTCGACAACGAGTGGTCGCGCAGGCCGGCCGCGCGGGCGGTCAGGGAGGTCGCCCAGGCCGGGCTCGAGGCGGTCTTCCGGTCGCAGGTGAAGACCCAGGTCGAGGGGCTGGATGTGCTCGAGAGGCTCGACGGGCCGGTGATCTTCGTGTCCAACCACGCCTCCCACCTGGACACCCCGCTGATCCTGCTGAGCCTTCCGGACCAGTGGCGTCGGCGTACGGCGGTGGCGGCCGCGGCCGACTACTTCTTCGACACCTGGTGGCGGGCGGTGGGCTCCTCGCTGGTCTTCAACACGCTGCCGATCGACCGTCGCGGGGGCGCGCTCGCCAACGCGCCCGGTGAGGTGCTCGCCGACGGCTGGTCGCTGGTCGTCTTCCCGGAGGGCACCCGGTCCAAGGACGGCACGGTCGGCCGGTTCCGGTCCGGCGCCGCCTACCTGGCCATCGAGTACGGCGTCCCCGTCGTCCCGATCGCCCACCGCGGCACCTACGCCGCGATGCCGCGCGGGGTGAACTGGCCCGGCAAGGACAAGGCCGGGGGCCGCCGCCAGCTGACCGTACGCTTCGGGGAGCCGCTCCGCCCGGCCGAGGGTGAGTCGATCCGCGAGTTCGCGCCCCGGATCCGGACGGCGGTGGCGAGGCTGCTGGACGAGGACGCCACGGACTGGTACGCGTCGATGCGCCGTGCCGCCGAGGACCGCACCCCCGACCCCGCCGGCGAGGAGATCGCCGAGTGGCGCAAGGTCTGGGCGGCCACGGAGTCACCCGACACCGAGCCGGACCGGATCAGGGCCTGGAGGCGCTGATCCGGTGTCGTTGAGCCGGGTCAGGCCCAGCGAAGCAGAGCGGCGACGGGTGCGTCGCCGAGCACGCTGGCGGGCAGGACGGACACCTCCGCGTCGGTGAGGACCGCGGCGGCGATGAGCGCCTCGCTGGCCGGGATCGGACCGGAGACCGGGGCCTCGCCGAAGGTGAGGCCGGGATGGTCCGCCGGGTCGAGGGTGTGCCCGGCCAGCGCGGCGGGGTCGATCAGCAGGGTCTCGACGCGGCCGGTGACGAAGGCGTCGGCGACGTCGCGTACGCCGGTGGCCGCGCGCTCGCCCTTGCCCCAGGCCTCCTCGAGCCGTCCGACCAGCGCCGTGCGGCGGCGTACGACCTGGTCCAGCAGTGCGGTGCGGATCGCCTCGTCGCGAGCCTGGTCGCCGCCGTCCTCGGTGCGCTGCCCGCTCGACAGCTCGACCACCTCGGCGGGAAGGCCTGCGAGGTCCTCGCGCAGCCTGCCCACGGTGGTCGGGTCGCCGCCGATGAGCACGAGCTCGTGGCCGTGGTCGCGGACCAGCCTGGTCACCTCCTCGGCGACCTTGTCGGCGTTGTGGCGCCAGACGTTGTCGGTGGTCTGCTGCATGCGGAAGGCCGCCCAGCCGACGTTGTCCTGGACCTTGTGGACGTGTTCGAGCTCGTCGCCCTCGACGGTGACCGTGCTCGTGGGCTGCGGCAGTCCGGAGTCCCACAGCGAGATGTCGCCGCCGGTGTGGTCGGCGAGGACCAGCACGAACGGCATCGAGGCCTCGCGCGCGGCGATCCAGGAACCGAGGTCGGGCAGCGCGTCCCAGGTCGCGACCGGGTTCGGGACCTCGGCGACGGCGACCTCGTCGTAGGCGATCCCCTCGGGAGTCGCGACGACGACCCGCGCGAGCGGGGCCGGCTGGCGTACGTTCCCCTCCAGCCGGTCGGAGACCTGGGCGATGACGTCTGGGGGAGCGCCCTGGGCGGAGAGCTCTTCACAGACGGCTCGCACCCGGAGCTCCTTGGCGTGGGCCGCGTTCTCCGAGTCCTGGCTGACATCGGCCAGCACGGTGGCGTACGGCCCGGGGCGGGTCAACAGGTTGGTGAATCCAGCGGTGTCCATATCGGTGTGGTACCCACCGACGGGGACTGGCAAACGGGGGCTGGCAGACGGGCTCGATCAACCGGCCTTGCAGGTGACCTCGGTGACCTGCCACTCCTCGTCCTTGCCCTCGCCGGAGCGGGTGACGACGAGGGTGAACACGGACTGGCCGCCGTCGGGGGTCAGCTCCACCGTGGCGCCCGTCTTGGTGAGGTCGGTGGAGG
>JALZDD010000414.1 GCA_030862715.1 Actinomycetota bacterium
CGTCATGACGAGCCGACTCGGCGGGGGTTGTGGTCAGGATGCGCCGACTCGGCGAGGCGAACATTGGTCAGGCGTCGAGCATCGGGACGTTGAGGCCCCGCTCACGAGCGACATCGCGCGCGTGCTCGTAGCCGGCGTCGACGTGGCGCATGACGCCCGTGCCGGGGTCGTTGGTCAGGACCCGCTCGATCTTCTCCGCGGCGAGCGGAGTGCCGTCGGCGACGCAGACCTGGCCGGCGTGGATGGAGCGGCCGATGCCGACGCCGCCGCCGTGGTGGATGCTCACCCAGCTCGCGCCGGAGGCGGTGTTGAGCAGCGCGTTGAGCAGCGGCCAGTCGGCGATCGCGTCGGAGCCGTCCTTCATCGCCTCGGTCTCCCGATAGGGCGAGGCGACGGAGCCGGAGTCGAGGTGGTCGCGGCCGATGACGACCGGCGCGGAGAGCTCCCCGGAGGCGACCATCTCGTTGAACTTCAGCCCGGCGAGGTGGCGCTCCTTGTAGCCCAGCCAGCAGATCCGCGCCGGCAGGCCCTCGAAGTGCACCTTCTCGCCCGCCTGGGTGATCCAGCGCTTGAGGCCCTCGTTCTCGGGGAAGAGGTCGACGATCGCCCGGTCGGTCTTGGCGATGTCCTCGGGGTCACCCGAGAGCGCCGCCCACCGGAACGGGCCGAGGCCCTCCTCGAAGAGCGGTCGGATGTAGGCGGGGACGAAGCCGGGGAATGCGAAGGCGTTCGAGAACCCGCCCAAGCGGGCGCCCTCGCGCAGCGAGTTGCCGTAGTCGAATACCTCGGCATCACGATCCATGAACCCGACCATCGCCTCGACGTGCTTGGCCATCGACGCCTGCGCCTTCTCGGTGAAGTCGTCGGGGTCCTCCGCGGCCCGCGCGGCCCACTCCTCGACCGAGTACTCCAGGGGCAGGTACGAGAGCGGGTCGTGCGCCGAGGTCTGGTCGGTGACGATGTCGATCTCGACCTCGCGCGCCAGGATCTCCGGGAAGACCGCGGCACAGTTGCCGACGAGGCCGATGGAGCGCGGCGTACGCGACTTCTCGGCCTCTTCGGCCTGGGCCAGGGCGTCGTCGAGCGAGGACGCGACGGTGTCCATGTAGCCGTGGTCGACACGGCGCTGGAGCCGGGCCGCGTCGACGTCGACGACGATCACGACGCCCTCGTTGAGGGTGACGGCGAGCGGCTGGGCGCCACCCATGCCGCCGGCACCGCCGGTCAGGGTCACGGTGCCGGCCAGCGTGCCCCCGAACCGCTTGCGGGCGATGGCGGCGAAGCACTCATAGGTGCCCTGCAGGATGCCCTGGGTGCCGATGTATATCCACGACCCTGCGGTCATCTGGCCGTACATGGTCAGACCCAGCGACTCCAGCCGCCGGAACTCAGGCCAGGTCGCCCAGTCGCCGACGAGGTTGGAGTTGGCGATCAGGACCCGGGGTGCCCACTCGTGGGTGCGGAAGACGCCGACCGGCTTGCCGGACTGCACCAGCAGCGTCTCGTCGGCCTCGAGCTCGTCGAGGGTGTGGACGATGGCGTCGTACGCCTCCCAGGAGCGCGCGGCGCGGCCGGTGCCGCCGTAGACGACCAGGTCATCGGGGCGTTCGGCCACCTCCGGGTCGAGGTTGTTCATCAGCATGCGCTTGGCGGCCTCGGTCTGCCAGTTCTTGGCGGTGATCTCGGGGCCGCGCGGTGCGCGGACAGTGCGTGGTTCGCTCATGTCGCTCATCACATCACTGAAGTGAGCGAGCGCGCACGTGAAAGAAGGGTGCCGTCGGCGACGAGGCCGACGACCGCCTTGATGTCCGGGGACAGGAACCGGTCCGGGCCGGGAGCAGGGACCAGTTTGCGGATCTCCTCGACCAGCGCGGCGCCCACCGGGCCGGGACGCTCGGGGGCGCGCATGTCGATCGCACGGGCCGCGGTGAGGATCTCGATGGCGACGACCTGCTGAGCACCGGAGATCGCGCGCCGGAGCTTGCGGGCGGCGTTCCAGCCCATCGAGACGTGGTCCTCCTGCATCGCGGAGGTGGGGATGGAGTCGACCGACGCCGGGACGGCGAGGCGCTTGAGGTCGGAGACGATCCCGGCCTGCGTGTACTGCGCGATCATGTGCCCGGAGTCGACCCCGGGATCGTGGGCCAGGAACGGCGGCAGCCCATGGTTGCGCGACTTGTCGAGGAACCGGTCGGTGCGGCGCTCGGAGATCGAGGCGAGGTCGGCGGTGGCGATGGCCAGGAAGTCGAGTACGTAGCCGATCGGTGCGCCGTGGAAGTTGCCGTTGGACTCGACCCGGCCGTCGAGCGTGACCACAGGGTTGTCGACCGCGCTGGCGAGCTCGGTCTCGGCCACCCGGGCGGCGTGGGCCATGGTGTCGCGTACCGCGCCGTGGACCTGGGGCGCGCAGCGCAGCGAGTAGGCGTCCTGCACCCGGGTGAACCCGGTGCCGCGGTGGTCGGCGACGATGCCGCTACCTGCCAGGACGGCGCGGATGTTGGCCGCCGAGGTGGCCTGGCCGGCGTGCGGGCGCAGGGCTTGGAGGTCCTCGGCGAAGACGCTGTCGGTGCCCTGGAGCCCCTCGATGCTGAGCGCTCCGGCGATGTCGGTGGTGGCCACCAGGTCGTCGAGGTCGGCGAGCGCGAGGACGAGCATCGCCAGCATCCCGTCGGTGCCGTTGATCAGCGCCAGCCCCTCCTTCTCGCGCAGCTGCACCGGGGTGATCCCGGCGGCCGCCAGCGCATCGGCGGCGGGGACGAGGTCGCCGTCGGCGTTGCGTACGTCGCCCTCACCCATCGCCGCGAGCGCGCAGTGGGCCAGCGGGGCCAGGTCGCCGGAGCAGCCGAGCGAGCCGTACTCGCCGATCACCGGAGTGACCTGGGCATTCAGGAGCGCGGCGTAGGTCTGGGCGACCTCAGGGCGCACACCGGTCCGCCCCGTCGCGAGGGTCGAGAGACGCAGCAGCATGAGGCCGCGTACGACCTCCTTCTCGATCTCCGCGCCTGAGGAGGCCGCGTGCGAACGGACCAGCGAGGCCTGCAGCTGGGCGCGGTGCTCGGGTGGGATCGAGGTGTTGGCCAGGGCGCCGAAACCGGTCGAGATGCCGTAGTGGGGCCGGGTGTCATGAGCCAGCGACTCGATGAGCTCGCGGCTCGTGGCCATCGCGGTCAGCGACTCGTCGGTGAGGGTGATGGGAGCGTTGTGACGGGCGACGGCGACTACCTGATCGAAGGTGAGGGCACCGACCCCGACGGGAACCGTGGTGTAGGTCATGACCAGAGTGGATCACATCACA
>JALZDD010000927.1 GCA_030862715.1 Actinomycetota bacterium
CTGTGGCCGCCGGGGCTGGTCGACGAGCTGCGCCGCCGGCGGCAGCCTCCGTACCTCGACGGCTGGGTGCTCCACCTCGACGGAGAGCCGCCCTACCCCGTCGACCCGGGAGATCACGACCTCACTCGCCGCGCGTCGCAGGAGGACGGGCTCGTCCTGCTGTCGCTCTCCAGCCCGCTGGGGATCGAGTCGCTCGCTCCGGCCGAGGCGCACGGGCTGCTCGACGCCTGGCACGGCTTCGCCGACGATCTGCCCGCCGACTACGGGCTATGGGCCGCGCCCGCGCTCGTCGAAACCGACCTCGATGGCCTCGCGAAGACCCTCGCGCACGACCGCGTCCACGGTCTCCAGGTCCCGGCGACCGCCCTGGCCACCCCGTCCGCGCTCGAGACCCTGGCTCCGATCCTCGCGACGGCCCAGCGGGCCGACCTTCCCGTCCTCGTCCACCCCGGACCCGCCGACCCAGGCCCAGCGAGCGACGTGCCCGGCTGGTGGCCCGCCCTCACCTCGTACGTCGCCCAGCAGAGCGCCGCGTGGCACTCCTGGCACGTCGCGGGCCGGTCGCTGCTGCCGACCCTGCGGATCGCGTTCGTAGCCCTGGCCGGACTCGCACCACTCCACCACGAGCGCCTCGCGCAGCGCGGCGGGGAGCTCGGCGCGATCGACCGGCACGTCTACTACGAGACCTCGTCCTACGGCACCCAGGCGATCGACGCGATGTCGCGCGTGGTCGGCGTGGACCCACTGGTGAACGGCTCGGACCGGCCCTACGCCGAGCCGACCGATCCCGCCCTCGGCGAGGCCATGAGCCAGGCGATCTTCGTCGCCAACCCGCACCACCTGCTCACCGGAGGAGACCGATGACCATCACCGAACCGACCGTCGACACCGTTCTGGGCGCCGCGAACCTGCCCGCTCTGCCGGGACGTACGCTCACTCCCGGCGAGCTGCGTGCCTGGGTCGACGAGCTCGCCGCGCACCCCGAGCGGTGGGCGCACCTGGTGCGCCACGACACCGGCGGGCGCCACTACGTCTCGCTCTACCGGGACAAGGACATCGACGTCTGGCTGCTGTGCTGGAACACCGTCGACGACACCGGCTGGCACGACCACGACATCTCTTCGGGCGCGGTCGCGGTGACCCATGGAGCGGTCCTCGAGCTGCAGCCGAGGTTCGGCGGCGAGCCCGTGCAACGGGAGGTCGGCGCGGGCCGCAGCTTCGGCTTCGGGCCCGACCACATCCACCGGATGAGCGGTGCGGTCGACGGCTCGGTCTCGATCCACGCCTACTCGCCGCCGCTGTGGCGGATGGGGCAGTACGCGATCAGCGACGACGGCGTGATGCGCCGCGTCTCGGTCTCCTACGCCGACGAGCTGCGCCCGCTGGAGGGCTGAACGATTTCCGCCGCGGCGGACAGCTCCGGGCCGAATACATGGTCCGGCGCGATGTGCTCCCAGGAACAACGCTCGAGCAGATCGGTCGCGGGCACCGCGAGGACGCGGTCGGGCGCGAGCCGCAGCGCCCGTACGGCCGCCACGAGCTCGCAGGCCAGCAGCGCCGGAACCAGGTCGCCGAGGTCTGCACAGAGCCGGGCCGACCAGGTGGAGTGGCTGGCGTGCTCCTCCAGGCCGAGCGAGACGACCGTACGTCCGGCCGTGACCGGCGAGCTCAGCGTGCTGGCCCGCGCGAGCAGGTCGGCGGCGACGTACTCGGTCACCATCAGTCCCGAGGACCCGGGCGGCCCGTCGGCGAGGAAGGCCGGCAGGCCGGTCTGGCGCGGGTCGAGGAGGGCGGAGAGGCGTGCGTGCGAGAGTGCGAGGACCGGCGGCAGCGCCGCTCGGAGGGTGTCCAGCGCTCCGGCCAACCGCTGGGTCATGAACTGACCGTGATGCAGGACCGGGCCAGGCTCGGAGGGGACCAGCGGGTTCTCGGCCGCCGCTCCGATCTCGCTCATCAGCACCTGCTCCGCCGTCGCGGCCGCCGCCTCCGCCGCACCCTGGACCTGGGGCAGCGCTCGCAGCCCGAACGGATCCTGCAACCGCGCCGAGCCGCGCTCGGCGCCGTCGAGCAGAGTACGCATCCGAACCGCCACCGCGGACGAGAACGGGTCGTCCTTAGCGGCATGCACCCGGCCGTCGTACGCCGCCACTGACCCACGCAGCGCGAGGTGGGAGAGCGCGGCGACCTGCTCGGCCGAGCGCAGCAGGTCCGCAAGACGCACCACGGCCAAGGACGCGACCGCGACCGTCGCGGCGTTGCTGCTCAGGAAGGTCAGGCCATCTGTGTAGGCGGGCTCGACCATCGCGGCCGAGCCCGAGCGCCACGGCAGCTCGCCGGCGAGGGTGAGCCCGAGCTGGGCGAGCACCGTCAGGTCGCCGGTGCCGAGGCCACCGTGGTCGCGCAGCGTCGGCACCGCCCCGACCTCCAGGGCGAGGGCGAGCCCCGCGGCCAGGTCGGGCGTCACTCCAGCTCCGCCGCGGAGCAGCTGGTGGAGGCGTACAAGCATCGTGGCCCTGGCCTCCTCGTCGCGCAGCGCCGTGCCGGTCCCGGCGGCGTGACTGCGCCACAGCCGAAGGCTCGGTGTGCCGCGGGGGTCGAGGCTGACCGCGCGCAGCGCTCCGACCCCGGTCGTCACGCCGTAGACCTCGCCGGCGTCGACGGCCGACGTCAGCCGGCCGTGCGCCGCGCCGAGTCGTTCGAGATCGTCCGCGGTGAGGCGGACGTCGATGTTGCTCCCACCCGAGGCGAAGGCAGCGACATCTCGGGCGTCGAGTCCCGGTTGACCGACAGGGCGAGACGAATGTGGCACATTTCAAGCATCGAGTACCGAGGACTGGACAGCAAACCAGACTTTTCTTATCGGTTTAGTATTTTCTTCTGTTCCTTCCCCTGATCTGGCAGGCTGAGGATCTTGTGCAACGGCGTCCGCAGGTGAAGAACGACAGACAGGAGCGGTGGCTGTGATCGAGTTCGAAGGCGTGACCAAACGCTATCCGGACGGAACCGTTGCGGTGGAGGACCTCTCCTTGACGGTCGAGACCGGGAAGATCACCGTGTTCGTCGGGCCGTCAGGATGTGGCAAGACGACCGCGCTGCGGATGATCAACCGGATGATCGAGCCGACCTCCGGCCGGATCCTGATCGACGGTGACGACGTCACCAGCCGCCCGGAGGCACAGCTGCGGCGCGAGATCGGCTACGTGATCCAGGGCGCCGGGCTCTTCCCGCACCGCACGGTCCTCGACAACGTCGCGACCGTCCCGATCCTGCAGGGCATCTCCCGCCGAGAGGCACGCACGAGCGCCCTCGACCTGCTCGAGCGCGTCGGCCTCGCCGCCAACCTCGGCGAGCGCTACCCGGCCCAACTCTCGGGCGGCCAGCAGCAGCGCGTCGGCGTCGCCCGGGCGCTCGCGGCCGACCCGCCGGTGCTGCTCATGGACGAGCCGTTCTCGGCCGTCGACCCGGTCGTACGCGACGACCTCCAGCAGGAACTGCTCAGGCTCCAGGACGAGCTCGGCAAGACGATCGTCCTGGTCACCCACGACATCGACGAGGCGATCCGTCTCGGCGACAAGGTCGCCGTCTTCGCGCAAGGCGCCCGCCTGGCCCAGTTCGCCCCGCCTGCCGACCTCCTCGCCGCCCCGGCCGACGACTTCGTCGCCTCGCTCGTCGGCCGCGACCGCGGCTTCCGGGGCCTCGGGTTCGCCGACGGGAGCTCGGTCGCACTCAAGCCCATCGATCAGGGTGTCGACGGGCTCACCCTCGAGGTCGACCACGACGGCCGGCCGCTGGGCTGGCGCGGTTCCGACGGGCTGCTGCCGACCGAGGGCACCTTCAGCGACGGCGCCAACCTGCGTACGGTCACCGACCTGGTCATCCTCTCGCCCGCCGGTGCCGCGATCCGGGTCGACGCCGAGGGTCGCGCCGACGGGCTGGTCCTGCTCGAGGACCTGGCCGGCAGCGTACGTTCGCAGCAGCGGGAGCGCCTGGCGGCTCTGGCTTCCGCGGAGGAGGCCGGGTGAGCGACATCTGGCGCTATCTCGTCACCAACAGCGACGACGTCCTCACCGCGCTCGTCCAGCACATTTGGCTCGCTCTGCTGCCGGTGGCGATCGCCTTCGTCCTCGCCCTGCCGCTGGGCGCCCTGGTCCATCGCTACGTCCCGGCACGCCACATCGCGCTCACCGCCGGCAGCGTGATCTACACCGTCCCGTCGCTGGCCCTGCTCCTGCTGCTCCCGGGCATCCTCGGCACCAGCGTCCTCGACCCGATCAACGTGGTCATCGCGCTCACGCTGTATTCGCTCGCCCTGCTCGTCCGCACGACCGCCGACGGTCTCGATGCGGTCGACACCACCGTTCTCCAGGCCGCCACCGCGATGGGCTATCGGCCCGTACGCCGCTGGTTCACGGTCCAGCTGCCGCTGGCGATGCCGGTGATCCTGACCGGGCTACGGGTGGCGACCGTGGCCAACGTGAGCATGGTCAGCATCGCGGCCCTGATCGGCATCGGCGGCCTCGGGCAGCTCTTCACCCGAGGGTTCCAGCTCGGCTTCTACCTCCCGCCGATCATCATCGGGCTGGTCCTCTCGGTCGCCCTCGCCGTCATCTCCGACGTCCTCATCGTCGCCCTCCAGCGCGGTCTCACCCCGTGGGCGAGAGCGGGTGCGCAATGAGTCTCGACTACCTGCTCGATGCCGTCAACTGGTCGCTGACCAGCCCCGACGGCTTCCCACAGCGCATCCTCGAGCACCTCGGCTACACCGCCCTCTCCCTGGCGATCGCCGCCGTGATCGCGTTCCCGATCGGTCTGTTGATCGGCCACACCGGCCGCGGTGCGCTGATCGCCATCAACCTCGGCAACGCCGGCCGCGCGCTGCCGACCCTCGGCGTACTCATGCTCGCCCTCGGCCTGGTCGGGATCGGTCTGGTCCCGGTCACGATCGCCCTCGTCGTGCTCGCCATCCCGCCCATCCTCGCCACGACGTACGCCGGCATCCAGTCCGTCGCCGACGAGACCGTCGACGCGGCGCGAGGTGTCGGAATGACCGAGACCCAGATCGCCTGGCGCGTCGAGGTCCCGATCGCGCTGCCGATCATCATCGGCGGCCTTCGCAACGCGTCGCTCCAGGTGGTCTCGACCGCGACCATCGCGGCGTACGCCGGTCTCGGCGGCCTCGGCCGCTATCTCTTCGACGGGCTGGCGACGCTGCAGTACGACCAGGTGGTCGCCGGCGCGATCGTGCTCGCCGTGCTCGCCGTCGCGATCGACCTGGCGCTCGCGGGTGCGCAGCGACTCCTCGTCTCGCCCGGTGTCGACGGCCGCGAGGCCGGCAACCGTCCGACCCTCCGCCCCGAACCCGCCGGCCAACCCGCTGGCGCCGGCTGATCAATCCAGCAACCCGAGAGGTATCTCAATGTCCCGCCGAATCCGCACCACCGCGTACCTGTTCGCGACGCTCGCCGTGGCAGGCACCCTCACCGCCTGCGGCGGTGACCCGCTCGACTCCGGATCGGACTCCGACTCGGGCGGCGGCACGATCGTCGTCGGCTCGGCCAACTTCCCCGAGAGCGAGCTGCTCATGGAGATGTACGCCCAGGCTCTCGAGGCCGAGGGCGTGAAGGTCGAGACCAAGCCCAACATCGGGTCCCGCGAGGTCTACATGGAGGCCTTCAAGAGCGGCGACATCGATCTGCTGCCGGAGTACAACGGTGCCCTGCTGGCCTACCTGAAGCCGGACGGCGTCCCGGAGAACGTCTCGGCCCCCGAGGACGTCTACGAGGCGCTCCAGGACGTACTCCCGGAGGGCAGCGAGACCCTGCCGCAGTCGGAGGCTGAGGACAAGGACACCCTCACCGTCTCCAAGGAGACGGCCGACAAGTACTCCCTGAAGAGCATCGAAGACCTGGCTCCGGTCGCGAAGGACCTCACGCTCGGCGGCGCCCCGGAGTTCAAGGAGCGCCACCAGGGCCTGGTCGGTCTCGAGGAGGTCTACGGGGTCACGTTCAAGGAGTTCAAGCCGCTCGACGCCGGCGGCCCGCTGACGACCGGTGCGCTGGCGAAGGGCGACATCGACGTCGCCAACGTCTTCTCCACCGACTCTTCCATCCCCACCAACAACTGGGTCGTCCTGGAGGACCCGGAGAACCTCTTCCTCTCCCAGAACGTTGTCCCGCTGATCCGCTCCGAGGCACTCAGCAGCGACGCCGAGACCGCGCTCAACTCGGTCTCCGAGGCGCTGACCACCGCCAACCTCACCGAGGCGCTCGCCAAGGTCCAGGTCGACAAGGCCGACCCGGCCACGGTCGCCAAGGCGTTCCTCGCCGAGAACGGCGTCAGCTGAGCATTGACCCCAGGCCGCTCCGGTAGGTGAGAAGTCCCTCGAGCCCTCGTAGGAACGTCTCCCCGACCGGGGCGGGATCGGTCAGACAGCCGGCCGCCATCGCACCGTCTCGCAACATGACGAAGTGGCGGCCGGCAAACTCCGAGTCAGGCTTCCCGGTCGCCGCGAAGAGATCGGTCATCGTGGCCAGGAACCACTGCCGGTGCTTCAGCACCGCCTGATGGACCACGTGGTCCGGATCCGGGTATTCGGCCGCGGCGTTGAGGAACGCGCAACCTCGGAACCCCTCGCCCTGGATGTCCTCGGCGATCGACCGGCCGACGGTCCGGATGAGCTCGTCGGGGTCCTCGACCTCTGACCGGGCGGCATCCACGCGCGCCCGGATCGCCTCGTCGGCCTGCGTCAGGTACGCCACCACGAGCTCGTCCTTGCTCCGGAAGTGCCGATAGAGCGTTGCCCGCGTGACCTGCGCCTCGGCGATCACGCGATCCACTCCGACCGAGTGCAGACCCTCGGCGTAGAAGAGCCGACTCGCCGTGTTGAGCAGTCGGTCCCGGGCCTCAGACATCTGTCTTTCCTCTCGCTCTCGTTGTATCGACGGTAGCAGACAGAACGATCGGTCTTGCATTTGCTGACCGGCTGGTGCAGACTCTCGATCCAGGTAGAACGATCGTTCTGTCTCCCAGCTTGATCCAGGAAAGGGATCTGATGTCCACCTCCGTCGAGACCGGTCATTCCGGCACACTGAGCGCCCCGAGCCGCGCGCTGCCGAAGCTCTACTTCGCCCGCTTCGGGTTCGCGATCGTCTGGGCCGTACTCGTCGCCCTCACCGCGACGACGCTCAACGCGGCGAGTATCGCGCTGCTGGTGATCTACCCGCTGTTCGACGTGGTCGCCGCCGTGGTCGACCACCGCACCTCGGGCGCCAACGGCCCGCGCGTCCTGCTCTACATCAACATGGCGCTCAGCCTGCTCACCGCTGTCGGCGTCGCGGTCGCCGCCAGCTCCGGGATCCCGGGCATCCTGCGGGTGTGGGGCGCCTGGGCGATCACCGCCGGCCTGGTCCAGCTGTTCGTCGCGGTGCGGCGCTACCGGCTCGGTGGCCAGTGGGCGATGATCCTCAGCGGCGGGATCTCGACCTTCGCCGGAACCGGCTTCATCCTGATGGCCGCCGGCCCGAAGGCGTCACTCACCGGCCTCGCGGGCTACGCGACATTGGGCGGCATCTTCTTCCTCATTTCTGCCCTCCGACTGCGCCAGCGCGCGGGTAAGGTCAACTGACATGACGAGCACCAGCCAAGATCTGACCGTCGACGTCATCATCATCGGCGCCGGTCCGACCGGCGAGAACGTCGCCGACCGTGTCGTACAGGGCGGCCTGACCGCCGCGATCGTCGAGCGTGAGCTCGTCGGCGGGGAGTGCTCCTACTGGGCGTGCATGCCGACCAAGGCCCTGCTTCGGGATGCTGCGGCGCTGCGTGCCGCCCAAGCGCTCCCGGCCGCCGGCCAGGCGGTCACGGGCAAGCTCGCCCCCTCCGCCGTGTTCGCCCGGCGCGACGAGTTCGCATCCAACTGGAAGGACACCGGCCAGGTCGAGTGGCTGACCGGTGCCGGGATCAGCCTGGTCCGCGGGCACGGGCGCATCACCGGCACCCGTTCTGTCACGGTCACCGCCGACGACGGCACGACCACCAACCTTCAGGCTCGCCACGCCGTGGTCGTCTCCACCGGCAGCTCCTCCCTCATCCCGCCGATCCCCGGACTGGAGGAGGCCAAGCCCTGGACGAACCGCGAGGCCGCCGGCGCCCAGTCCGTTCCCGAGCGCCTGGCGATCATCGGCGGCGGGGTGGTCGGCGCCGAGATGGCGACCGCCTACAGCGCCCTCGGGTCGCAGGTGACCCTGATCTCCCGCACCCGGCTCCTGCCGGGAGTCGAGAAGTTCGCGGGTGAGCAGGTGGCCGAGGCGCTCCGGACGTACGGGGTCAAGCTCCACCTGGACGCCGGCGCGACCGAGGCTCGTCGTGATGATGATGGCGGCGAGGTGCGGGTGACCCTCTCCGACGGCACCGAGGTGATCGCAGACGAGGTCCTCGTCGCCACCGGTCGGGTGCCGAACACCAAGGACCTCGGCCTGGAGCACGTCGGTCTCGAGCCCGGTAGCTGGCTGAAGGTCGACGACGCCCTGGCCGTGGTCGACGACAACGGGCAGCTCGAGAACGGCTGGCTCTATGCCGCAGGTGACGTCAACCATCGAGCGCTGCTGACCCACCACGGCAAGTACCAGGCTCGCTCGCTCGGCGATCTGATCGCGGCACGCGCTCGTGGCGAGAAGCCCGATCTGAGCGCCTGGGGGCGTCATGCCGCCACCGCCGACGAGCGCGCCACCACCCAGGTGATCTTCACCGATCCCGAGGTCGTCGCGGTAGGACACACCGCGGAGTCGGCCGAGGCGGCCGGCGTCGAGGTCGGCGTCGTCGACTACGACCTCGGCTCAATCGCCGGAGCGTCGCTCCACGCCGACGGCTTCCGCGGTCAGGCGCGGATGGTCATCGACGAGCAGCGCAAGACCCTGGTCGGCTTCACCGCGGTCGGCCCGGACATCTCCGAGCTCCTTCACGCGGCCACGATCGCCGTCGTCGGCGAGGTCCCGCTGGACCGCCTCTGGCACGCGGTTCCCGCCTACCCGACCATCAGCGAGATCTGGCTGCGCCTGCTCGAGACGGCGGGACGCGATCGGTAGTGACGAGAACTCCAGCCCGCACTCGCGTGCCGGAGAGCCTCACCGGCTGGCGTCCGGCTCTACTCGACGTCGACCTAGTCCGGGGTCATCCCCGGGAAGTGCATGCCGTCCGAAACCGCGGGTACCGCCGTTGGCAGACCACGGACGATGGAGGAGCCATGCCCAGCAAGTCCGCCAACGTGAAGAACGAAGAGCAGTATGAGGCGCTCAAGGACAAGGGGATGTCCAAGCAGCGCGCCGCCAAGATCGCTAACACTCCTGACGCCTCCAAGAAGGGCGGCAAGACGAGCGGCAGCGGAAAGAAGAACAACGACGGTAGCCAGGGCGGCACCACCGCCCAGAAGAAGAAGGCGGGTAGCAAAGGCGGCAAAGCGACCGCCAAGAAGAAGAGCTGACGTACGGGCCGCGGCCGTCCTCCGACGGC
>JALZDD010000429.1 GCA_030862715.1 Actinomycetota bacterium
TGTCGGTGCAGGCACAGGTGCTCAACCTGCTCAACGACCTGCAGCAGGAGCTCGGGGTGGCGTACCTGTTCATCTCGCACGACCTGTCGGTGGTGCGGCACGTCGCCGACCGGGTCGTGGTGATGTATCTCGGCCGGATCGTCGAGCAGGGGGAGACCGAGTCGACGTTCGAGCGGCCTCAGCATCCCTACACCGGGGCGCTCCTGTCGGCGGCGCCCTCACTCGACCACGAGCGCCGGCGCGAGCAGATCATCCTGTCGGGAGAGATCCCTTCGCCGCTCAACCCGCCGTCCGGCTGCCGGTTCCGGACCCGCTGCTGGAAGGCGACCGACGAGTGCGCCACCGCGCTCCCGCCGCTCGCCATCGACCCGGTCGACGGCGCTCACACGGCGGAGTGCTTCCATCCACTGGGGGCGGAGGAGCAGGAGCTGGCCGCGGCCCAGGCGGGCTGATGGGGCTCTCGCTCGGGTCCTTCGTGCTCGTCGCGGTCGCCGTCGTCCTGGCCTCGGCGCTCCAGGCCTCCATCGGCTTCGGCATGGGCATGCTCGCGGCCCCCGTTGTCGCGCTGGTCGATCCGGGATTGCTGCCCGGCACGCTGGTGATGCTCGCCTTCGTGGTCACGGTCATGGTCGTGGTCACCGAACGGCAGCACATAGACCTCGGCGGCACCGGGTGGGCGCTGTTCGGCCGGGTGCCCGGGACGATCGCGGGAGCGCTGCTCGTGGCGGCGCTGCCCGAGCGGGGTCTCGCCCTGCTGCTGGCCGGCGTCGTGCTGGTCGGTGTCGCGCTCAACTCGCTGGGTTGGCAGCCGCGGCCGGTGCGCCGCAACCTCGTCTCCGCAGGGGCGGCCTCGGGGCTGCTCGGCACCGCCACCTCGATCGGCGGTCCACCGATGGCGCTGGTCTGGCAACAGAAGCACGGCGCGGTGCTGCGCAGCTCGATGAGCTCGTTCTTCCTGGTCGGCTCGGTCCTGTCGTTCCTCGCCCTGGCCGCCACCGGGTCCGTCGACCAGCGCACCCTGCTGGTCACCGCCGCGCTCGTGCCCGCCCCGTTCCTGGGATGGGGGCTGTCACTGCTGCTCAACCGGGTGATGTCGCCGGTGCGGCTGCGGCGTACGGCGATCGCGGTGTCGATCTTCGGCGCCGTCGTGCTGGTGGTCGACCAGCTCCTCGGCTAGCTACCTCGTCACCGGGTTGCGCAGCGGCCGGCCGTCGGCGAGCGCGTCGACGTTGTCGGTGATGTCCTGCGCGCGGCCGGCGAACACCTCGGCGGTGTGACCCGACTGGTGCGGGGTGAGCACGACGTTGGACAGCTTCGTGAAGTCGAGGTGCGAGGGTGGGGGAGCGTCGGGGTCGCGGGGGTTGCGCCACCACACGTCGATGCCGGCTCCGGCGATCGTGCCGGCGGTGAGCGCGTCGTGGAGCGCCTGCTCGTCGACCACGGCGCCGCGGGCGACGTTGACCAACACGGCGCTCGGCCGCATCGCGGCGAGCGCGGCGGCATCGATGAGGCCGCGGGTCGCGTCGCTCAGCGGCACAGTCACGACGACCACGTCGGAGGCGGCCAGCAGGTCGTGCAGGGCCGAGTCGGGCCCGACCCAGTCCAGCTCGACGCCCTCGGGCAGCGGGGCGTCGGGGTTGCGGCGTACGGCTCGGACCTTCATCCCCATCGCGGAGCCGAGCGGAGCGACGCTGGAGCCGATCTCGCCGAAGCCGACGATGCCCAGGGTGCGGTCGGCCAGCACGCCGCCGAAGGGGTAGTCGCCGGACACGATCGCGTTGCTCCACACGCCGCGGCGCATGTCTGCCTCGGACCGCAGGACGCCGCGCAGCAGCATCATCGACACCATCATCACGTGCTCGGCGATGGAGCGTCCGTGGTGGTAGGTGTTGGCCAGACGTACGTCATCGGGCAGCGCCTCGAGCGGGATCCGGTCGACGCCGGCACCGGTCACGTGCACCAGTCGGAGCCGGGGCATCGCGGCCAGCAGCTCCGGCGTCGTCGAGGAGCAGACCAGCACCTCGGCCGTTGCGGCGGCCCCGGCGAGCCGAGGGTCGTCTCCCCAGGCGAACGTCCACTCGTGAGGCGAGGCGCCCTCTCGGGTCAGCACGTCGGTGAACCGGGCCATGATCGGCTCGGTCACCAGCACGTTCAGCGGCGTGGTGGCAGTGGAGGGCACGTCCACGATTGTGTCACGCGTCTACATCCGTGGACAAGCGTTTCATGTGAGGGTCAGGTCCAGGTGAGGGAGTTGCGGATGGGGCCGACCACGCGGACGATCCGGTCCGCCGCCTGGCGCAGGGCGGCGATGACCTCGGCCTCCCGCTCGCGGGTGAGCCGAGCGATCGGGATGGAGGCGCTGATCGCGTCGGAGACCGGCTCGGCGTAGTCCAGGGCGACGGCGATGCAGCGCAGCCCAAGGGTGTTCTCCTCGTTGTCGATCGCGTAGCCGCGCCGGCGGGTCGCGTCGAGGTCGGCGGCCAGTGCGCCGCGGTCGGTGAACGTGTGCGGCGTGAGGGGCGCGAGCTCGGTCGGCAGGTGGTCGGTGACCTCGTCGGGTGGCAGCGTGGCGAGGACCGCCTTGCCCAGCGAGGTGGAGTAGGCGGGCAGCCTGCGGCCGACGCGGCTGTAGGGGCGGAGGTACTGCGACGACTCGCGGGTGGCGAGGTAGACCACGTCGGTGCCGTCGAGACGTCCGAAGTGGAAGGTCTCGTCGAGCTGCTCGCGGAGCTCGACGAGGAACGGGGTCACCTGGGGGAGATAGGGGTCGGTGTCAAGGTAGCTGGTGCCGGCCAGCAGCGCCCGGATGCCGATGCCGTAGAGGGTGCCGGTCGGGTCGCTGCGTACCCAGCCGTGCTTGGCGAGCGTGCGGAGCAGGGCGTGCAGGCTGCTGCGGGGAACCCCGAGCGCCTCGCTCAGCTCGCGCAGCCGCACCGGGCGGTTCTGGCGCGCGGCGAGGAACTCGAGGATCTCCACGGTGCGGGCTGCGGACTTCACCTCGCGAACCCCTCCGGTGGCGGCATCGGGCGCGGCGACGTCGTTCATGTCCGCAGGGTAATGCGCGGGTCAGATGCCCGTCCACGTATGAAGACTGTCTCCCGGCTCGGGGCCGTTGCGCAGCCGTGTCTGCCAGCCCTGCTGGTCCCACATCGCCGGCGCGGTGCCCCGGATGAACTGCTCGACGGCCATCACGAAGCGTCCGGGATCGGAGCGGAACGGGAAGTGGCCGGCGCCCTCGAACACCTCGAGCGTGGCCTGCGGCATCGCCGTTTGCGCCTGCGCGGCGTGGCGGTAGGGGATGACACCGTCGCGGTCGCCCCAGATCATCAGCAGCGGGATGTTCGCTGCCAGATAGCAGCGATCGAGCATCGTGACGACCTGGCCCCGCCAGTCGACGACGGCGCGCAGGGTCCGGGCGAACGCCTGGCGGGAGTGGGCGTCGGGCAGCGCGTCGATGATCCGGGCCAGGTCCAGGACGTCGACGCCGAGATCGTGATCGATGCGGCGCAGCAGGCCGAGGGAGGCGGACAGCCCGATCCGCGAGATCGGCAGCCGCAACAGCTTGAGCAGCTCTGGGGCCAATGGCAGGGTCGCGAGTCGCAGCCAGGTCGAGACGCCGCGCCCGGAACCGCCGTTGGAGACCAGCACGATCCGCTCGACCAGCTGCGGGTACTGGTAGGCGAACTGCATCGCGATGCCGCCGCCGAGCGAATGGCCGACGAGGGTGACTCGCTCCACGTCCAGCACGGACAGGAGGTCGCGAATGCCGTTGGCGAACCCGCCGATCGAGTAGTCGGCGCGTGGCTTGTCGGAATCGCCGTGACCGAGGAGGTCGGGAGCGATGACCAGATGGTTATCGGCGAACATCGGCAGGACGTCCTCCCAGGTCCGCGAGCTGTCGCCGATCCCGTGGATGAACATGATCGCGGAGCCGTCACCGCCGATGCGGTACGCGCGCTTGTATCCGTGGATCACCCGCGACTGCTGCTCGATCACCCGCGTCATGATTGCACGCTAGTCGCCATGGGTTTCAAGCGTGTTGC
>JALZDD010000459.1 GCA_030862715.1 Actinomycetota bacterium
GCCAGGAAGAGGAGGAGCGCCACTTCGGCTCGGTCGCGATCCGCGAGGGCTATGAGGTCGGTGAGACCGGCGCCCAGTCGCTCTACCGCGTCGGGGTGAAGCTGCTGATCACCGAGGTGGAGCGGCACGACGACGACTCCTTCGACCTCGAGGTGCTCGCGGTCGATCGGATCCGGATGGACAGCATGGTGAGCTCGGGCGACTTCCCCGTCGCCGACGTCGAGGACCTCCCCGAGGACCACGTCGCGGTCCCGCGCGCCATCGTCGACACCGCACGAGCGACCTTCACCGCCTACCGGGCCGCGTTGCTGGAGTTCCGCGAAGACCCGTTCTCCGGTTCGCTCCCCAAGGACCCGGAGTTCCTCTCCTGGACGATCTCGGCCACCACTCCCCTGCCCATGCCCGACCGACAGGCGCTCCTGGAGGCACCCGACGCCGGCGTACGCCTCGGCATGGCCACCGACCTGCTCCGCTCCGAGCTCAAGGCGATGAACGTCATCCCCTCGCTGCCCGCGACCGAGGTCGCCCGCACGAAGTGGTCCCCCAACTGATGCCCAAGAAACAAACCGGGAAGCGCGCTGGCGGAGGCACCCCGGCGACCGTCGCCCTCACCCAAGCCGGCATCGACTACACCCTGCACCCCTACGAGCACGATCCTCGTGCCGAGTCCTACGGCCTGGAGGCCGCCGAGGCCCTCGGCGTCGAGCCGAAGCGGGTCTTCAAGACGCTGATGGCCTCGCTGGACGGGAAGCTCGTCGTCGGCATCGTCCCCGTCACCGGCCAGCTCGACCTCAAGGCGCTGGCCCGGGCGCTGGGTGGCTCGAAGGCGCAGATGGCCGAGGTGACCGCGGCCGAGCGGGCGACCGGTTACGTCGCCGGCGGGATCTCACCCGTCGGCCAGAAGCGACCCCACCCGACCGTCCTGGATGAGTCCGCGACCACGTACGACTCGGTCTACGTCTCCGGCGGCCGACGCGGCCTGGACATCGAGCTCTCCCCCGCCGACCTGATCAAGATCACGTACGCCACCACAGCCCCCATCGCCAGATGACCCGCCGAGTCGGCGCGACAGGTCAGTCGACGGTGATGCGAGCCAGGGCTCGCGATGTGTCGCCGTCCAGGTAGGCGCTGAAGCCGAGCTGGCCGAGCGCCTCGATGTCGTCGGCGACCTCGGGAGCCTCGGCCGCCACGAGTGCGTCGAGACCGTCGAAGTCGACGTAGACCACCCCGGAGGCCTCCGTGGCGTTCGGGACCGCGTTCTTGAACTTGTCGGTCTCCGCCAGGCCACCGTCGGCTAGCAGGTCCTTGCCGTAGTCCCCCATCCCAACGGACGTCACGTCGCCCTCGCTGTCGACGCTGACGACGCCCTCGGCACCGAAGCCCGCAGTGAGGTCGCCGACGAACCTCTCGACATCGGCGGAGTCGGCACCGTCGAGCTTGATCCCGATGTCCAGGGAGTCCGGAGCACTCAGGTCGATCTCGCCGGCCGCGATCGCGAAGCTGTCACCGAGGAGCTTCTCGAGGTCACCGGGAGCCATCCCGAGCATCTGCGTGAACTGGTCCTCCACGCCGCTCCCGGACAGGCCGGCCGTGAGCCAGCCGTCGGCCGGGTTGGCCGCGATCACCGCGGTGGTGTCCTTCGGCAGGGTGCCGGCGATGGTGCCGGCCTCCACTGACTTGGCCTGCTCGCCCACCGACGAGGCGGCCTCCAGCTCGAAGGCGTTCTCCTCGGCACGTACGGTGAAGGCCCCGCCACCGAAGTCCTTCATCGCCGACCGAATCGTGTCGGCCAGGGCGGCCGGGTCGGGCATCGGCGCGCTCCCACCCATCGGATTCTCGGCGAGCTCACCCTCTGCCTCGTCGAACGCGCCGTTCTCAGCCGCCTCGGCGATCACGTCGGGCAGCTCCTTGGCGGCGTACGCGGTGATGAACCCAGTGCCGCCGACGTCACCGGTCCACTTCTCGAAGCCGGCGTCGTCGGCCAGAGAGCCGGCCTCCACCGCCTTCTCGATCGCGGCCAGATCCTCGTCGGTCTCCGCGATGAGCGCCCAACCGTCGGCAACCGCCCATGCGGACTCCGAGCCGCCGCACTCGGCGAGCTTGGGAAGGCCCGCCTTGGCGTCGGACTCGTCGGTGACCTGGAGCGCGAACGCGAGCACCGGCTCCGCGTCGGTGGGGACCGCGCCGACCGCGGCCTTGTAGCCGATCCACGGCTCGACGTCGGTGGCGAAGTCGAGGTCGTCACAGGCGTTGGTGAACAGCGTCTCGCGCGGGTCCTCGCCCTTCTTCAGGCCGAGCTCCTTCTCGAGCGAAGGCAGCTTGCGCAGAGTCGGCAGGGCGTTCTTGGCCTCGGTCAGGTCGATCTCGGCATAAGCCACGGTCGAGGCGGGGAACGCTTCTGCCGGGGAGCCACCGGCGTTGCTCAGTGCGACCGCGGTGACGGTGCCGGCGGTCGCCAGCAC
>JALZDD010000466.1 GCA_030862715.1 Actinomycetota bacterium
CGGTCCCATGTAGGCGAAAACCGGAATCATCCAAAAAGAACCGTAACGCCAACTGGTCTGGACCGTTGTCCCCCGGGGGATACAACAACGAGCCAGGAATGATGCCAGAAACGATGGAAGGCAAGACTTTGACTGACGACGTGACCGTCCCCCAGCCTCGGGACGCGGAGACGACGAGCGTGGTCAATCGAGTCCGCCGGGCTCAGGGCCAGCTCGGTGGCGTGCTCCGCATGATCGAAGACGGCCGCGAGCTCGCCGATGTGGTCGGCCAGCTCAAGGCAGTGACCCGCGCCCTCGACAAGGCGGCTTTCGCGCTGCTCTCCAACGAGCTGCGCCGCGCGCACGCCGACGGGGATCGCCCGGAGCAGATCGAGGAGCTCGAGAAGGTCTTCCTCTCCCTCTCCTGATCTCGGGCCAGGAGAGGGGAGGAAGTTACCCTCGGGTAACCTGACTGCCATGAGCCAGCTCTACGACCTCTGGAAGTCCTTCAACCGTGTCCCGGTTGTCGGCAAGCGAGCATTCTCGGTTGGGTTCGCGAAGAAGGCGCCCTACTTCGGGTCCATCCACCCGCTGGTCAACCAGCTGCGGCCCAACTACGCCGAGGTCATCGTGCCCAACCGCAAGGGCAACCACAACCACATCGGCACCGTTCACGCCATCGCGCTGTGCAACGGTCTCGAGATGGCCATGGGTGCCCTTGCGGAGGTCACCATCCCGCGCGACAAGCGCTGGATCCCCAAGGGGATGACCGTCTCCTACACCGCCAAGGCCTCCACCGACATCACTTGCATCGCGGAGACCGACCAGGAGCAGTGGGACACCGCCGACGGTGACCTCGCAGTGCGCGTCAAGGGCATCCGCGAGGACGGCACCGTGGCCATCGAGGGCACGATCAACCTCTGGGTGACCCCGAAGAAGAAGTAAGAGCGCGTACGCAACGGGCCCGCCGCCCCGAGGGGCAGCGGGCCCGTTGTCGCGTTCTCCGTCAGGCAGCTCCGCCCGGCATGCCGGCGGCCGTGGCGGTCTGAATCTCCGGGTCCTCCGCCGTGCCGACCGGTCCTGCGGTGTGGCCCACCCGCCGCGTACGAGCCTCGATCCAGTTGGCGACCAGACCCAGGATCGTGTTCAACACGATGTAGATGACGGCCACCACGATCGCTGCGGGGATCAGGTTGTGGAAGTTGCCGTCCAGCTTCGTGACCTGGTTGAGCAGCTCGCTGTAACCGAGCACGTAGCCCAGTGCGGTGTCCTTCAACAGCACCACGAGCTGGGCGATGATCGCGGGCAGCATCGACCGAACCGCCTGTGGCAGCAGGATCGTACGCATCACCTGGCCCGGAGTCAGGCCGACGGCGACGCCGGCTTCCTTCTGGCCCTTCGGCAGTGCGTGTACGCCAGCGCGGATGATCTCGGCGATGACCGACCCGTTGTAGAGCATCAGGCCGAGCACAACGGCCCAGAAGATGCTGGTCGGCGTGATCCCGAGCGAGGGCTGCATGAAGTAGATGAAGAACATCAGCAGCAGCATCGGGATCGCGCGGAAGAACTCGACGACGACAGCGCACGGGATGCTGATGATCTTCAGGTCCGAGAGCCGCCCGACGGCGAAGACGAACCCGAAGGCCAGTGCGAGCACCGAGCCGAGCGCAAAGGCGCTCAGCGTGCCGATCAGCCCGGGGATCAGCAGGTTGTTCCACACGTCGGCATCGAGAAACGGCGTCCACTTCTCGCTCTCCCACTGGCCGGTCTCCTCGAACTTCGAGTACACCAGCCAGGCGATGAAGCCGAGTGCGGCCAGGGCGACGCCTGAATAGACCCTGTTGAGGGCCTTGGCGCGAGGGCCGGGAGTGTCGTAGAGAACAGAGGCACTCATCGGATCACCGCGAACTTCTTGGAGGCCCAGCCGGCGAGGAAGCCGACCGGCAGGGTCAGGATCATGAAGCCGATCGAGAAGATGATGAAGATCAGCACGATCTGGTCGGCCTCGTTCTCCATCATCGTCCGCATCTGGCCGGACGCTTCGTTGACGCCCTTGGCGGTGACCACCCCGATGGTGACGGCGACCGTGGTGTTCTTGATCATCGCGATCATGACGCTGGCCAGCGGGTTGAGCACCGATCGCAGCGCCTGCGGGAGGACGATCAGCCGGAGGTTCTGGGAGAAGGTGAGGCCGATCGCCCGAGCTGCCTCGGCCTGGCCGAGCGGCACGGTGTTGATCCCCGAGCGCAAGACCTCACAGACGAACGTCGAGGTGTAGATCGACAGGGCCAGGACCGCGAGCTGGAAGTTCTGCTCGTTGAGCGGAGCGTCCTGGCTCGCGCCCAGTTTGAGCTGGTAGAAGAGCCCGAAGAGCGCAAAGAACATCACGAGCGTCAGCGGCGTGTTGCGGAACGTGTAGACGACTGCGGAGCCGACCCAGCGCAGCACCGGGACCGGGGAGACCCGGAAGACGGCGAGAACGACGCCGAGCAGGAGCGCGAACAAGCCGCTGAAGACGGCGAGTCTCAGGGTCAGCCCGAACGCTTCGAGGATGGCCGACCCATACTCGGAGAAGAGGTCCATGAGGTCCTTCCAGGAACTTGCGTGAAGACGTGCAAGTGGTCGAGCTCGTCAAGGCCGGTCCAGTCACGGACCCGCCTCGACAAGCTCGACCAGCAGCGTTCAGTAGCGGTCGACCGCCGGCGGCTCCGGCAGCTCGTAGCCGGACTCGCCGAGGTTGTCGTTGAACGCCTTCTCCCAGGCGCCGTCCTCGAAGGACTGCTCGATCAGGTCGTTGATCTTGTCCCGGTCCTCGCTGCCCTTGGGCAGGCCGACGCCGTAGTTCTCCTCGGAGAACGGCTGGCCGACGATCTTGAACTCCCCGGGGAACTCGTTGGCGTAGCCGGCGAGGATGATGTCGTCGGTGGTGAGGGCGTCGATCTGGCCGCCCTGGAGAGCGGTGATGCACTTGCTGTAGGAGTCGAACTCCTGCGGCACGGCGCCGTACTCGTCCTTCACCTTCTGGGCGGAGGTGGAGCCGGTGACCGAGCAGAGCTTCTTGCCCTTGGTGTCCTCCGGACCGGCGATGGAGGTGTCGTCGGCGCGGATCAGGAGGTCCTGGCCCGCGACGTAGTAGGGACCCGCGAAGTCGACCTCGGCCTTGCGCTCGTCGGTGATCGAGTAGGTCGCCAGGATCATGTCGACCGTGCCGTCCTTGAGGAAGGTCTCGCGGTTGGCGGAGACCGCCTCCTTCCACTCGATCTGGTCCTCCTCGTAGCCGAGGCCCTCGGCGATGTAGGTCGCCATGTCGACGTCGAAACCGGAGTAGGTGCCGTCTGCGTTCTTGAAACCGAGACCGGGCTGGTCGAACTTGATGCCGATCTTGATCTTGTCGCCGCCGGCGTCAGAGCCGGTGTCGTCGCCGCCACCACAGGCAGCGAGCGAGCCCGTGAGCGCGAGAGCGCCCAGGGTCGCGGCGATCTTCGTGAACTTCATCGTTTCCACCTTCTGGAATTAAGGGTTGGTGCGTTGCAGGGTTCGCGAGCCGACGGCTCACCCGAGACGTACGTTCAGTGCTTGAGGATCTTGCCGAGGAAGTCCTTGGCGCGCTCGGACTGAGGGTTGTCGAAGAACTCGGCCGGGGTGTTGGACTCGACGATCTGGCCGTCGGCCATGAAGACGACACGGTCGGCGGCGACACGGGCGAAGCCCATCTCGTGGGTGACCACGATCATGGTCATGCCCTCCTTGGCGAGGCTGACCATGACGTCGAGAACCTCCTTGACCATCTCCGGGTCGAGCGCGGAGGTGGGCTCGTCGAAGAGCATCACCTGCGGCTTCATCGCCAGCGCCCGGGCGATCGCGACGCGCTGCTGCTGACCGCCGGAGAGCTGAGCAGGATACTTGCTCGCCTGGACGCCCACGCCGACTCGGTCGAGCAGCTTCTTGGCCTCGGCCTCAGCCTCGGCCTTCTTCAGCTTGCGCACCTTCATCGGGCCCAGGGTGACGTTCTGCAGGATCGTCTTGTGGGCGAAGAGGTTGAAGCTCTGGAAGACCATCCCGACCTCGGCGCGCAGCTTGGCCAGGCCCTTGCCCTCCGCGGGCAGCTCCTTGCCGTCGAGCTTGATCGTGCCCGAGTCGATCGTCTCGAGCCGGTTGATCGCGCGGCAGAGGGTCGACTTCCCCGAGCCCGAGGGCCCGATCACCACGACGACCTCGCCACGCTTGATCTCCAGGTTGATGTCCTGGAGCACATGCAGATCGCCGTAGTGCTTGTCGACGTGGTCGAGAACCACCAGGGCGTCTCCGGAAGGTGCGCTGGCGGGTTCGGTGTCAAGCACGGTCATGTCGCAGACCTAACCACATCCTGCATTGCACATCCATGACTTGGTCCTCGGTATCGGTTACAACCAGATAACCAACAAGATTTGGTACGCCCGCTGCGCCCGTCGTCCGCGCTGGATTCCTCGGCGCGGCCCCTGCGGTCGTACGCTTGAAGGCGCTATGACTACGTCGATCGCCTCTGGCTCCGCTTCGGCGGTGCGCACCTACGAAGTCCGCACCTACGGGTGCCAGATGAACGTCCACGACTCCGAGCGCCTCTCGGGGTTGCTGGAGGATGCGGGCTATCTGAAGGCGACCGAGGGCACGCAGGCGGACGTGGTCGTCTTCAACACCTGCGCGGTGCGAGAGAACGCCGACAACAAGCTCTACGGCAACCTCTCCCACCTTGCCCCGATCAAGCAGGCCAACCCGGACCTCCAGATCGCCGTCGGTGGCTGCCTCGCGCAGAAGGACCGGGCGACGATCACCGAGAAGGCGCCGTACGTCGACGTGGTGTTCGGGACGCACAACATCGGCTCGCTCCCGGTGCTGCTCGAGCGGGCCCGGGTGCAGGAGGAGGCCCAGGTCGAGATCCTGGAGTCCCTCGAGGTCTTCCCGTCCACGCTGCCGACCAAGCGCGAGTCGGCCTATGCCGCCTGGGTGTCGGTGAGCGTGGGCTGCAACAACACCTGCACCTTCTGCATCGTCCCGAGCCTGCGCGGCAAGGAGAAGGACCGGCGACCGGGCGAGATCCTCGCCGAGATCGAGGCGCTCGTCGCCGAGGGTGTCACCGAGGTGACCCTGCTGGGCCAGAACGTCAACGCCTACGGCGTCGAGTTCGGAGACCGGCAGGCCTTCTCGAAGCTGCTGCGCGCGTGCGGTGAGGTCGAGGGGCTGGAGCGGGTCCGGTTCACCAGCCCACACCCGGCAGAGTTCACAGACGACGTCATCGAGGCGATGGCCGAGACGCCCAACGTGATGCCGTCGCTGCACATGCCACTGCAGTCGGGCTCTGACCGCGTCCTCAAGGCGATGCGCCGCTCCTACCGGTCGACCAAGTTCCTCGGCATCATCGAGCGCGTCCGGGCGGCGATCCCGCACGCGGCGATCACCACCGACATCATCGTCGGCTTCCCTGGGGAGACCGAGGAGGACTTCCAGGCCACCCTCGACGTGGTCCGCGAGTCGCGCTTCGCCTCCGCCTTCACGTTCCAGTACTCCAAGCGTCCCGGCACCCCCGCCGCCGACCTCCCCGACCAGATCTCGCCCGAGGTGGTCAAGGACCGCTACGGCCGACTCGTCGACCTCGTCAACGAGATCGCCTACGAGGAGAACAAGAAGAACGTCGGACGTACGCTCGAACTGATGGTCGCCGAGGGCGAGGGTCGCAAGGACTCCGAGACCCACCGACTCTCCGGCCGCGCTCCCGACAACCGGCTGGTCCACTTCAACGTTGCCGGGGCCGAGGGCGTACGTCCCGGCGACATGGTGAAGGTCGAGATCACCTACGCGGCCCCGCACCACCTGGTCGCCGACAACCCCGTGCTCGAGGTACGCCGCACCCGTTCCGGCGACGCCTGGGAGGCGCGCCAGGGGCGGCCCGAGCCCGAGGCCGCTTCGGTCGGGCTGGGCATGCCGTCGGTCGGGGTGCCCGCTCCGCTGCCGGCTGCGCCTGCCTGCGGATGATCGTTCGGTCTGCCGTTACCCGAACAGCAAATTCTCCGTAACACCGTTCCCCCTGAGGGTATTCCTGCTCTAGCCTGAGGCAACTTGTCTCAGGAAGGGATACCCCCATGTCGATTCCCAAGCTGGTCAACAGAGCAGCGGCGATGGGCGCACTCGGTGTTCTCGTGGCGTCAGGCCTGGCAGCCGCCGCCCCCGCGGGCGCGATGCAGGCGGCCGCAGGAGGAGATGCCTGCTTCGACCCGCACGAGGTCGGTGCCGCCCGCGTCGCCGAAGGGGCCAAGCAGGTCCGCGACACGAACCATCTGACCGCGAAGCAGGCCGAGGCCAAGGAGAAGGCACTCTCCAGCGCGCTGGCCGCGCAGGGGAAGAAGGGCGGCAGCGCCAACCTCGGCCCGACGACCATCCCGACCTACATCCACGTCATCCAGGAGGACGCCACCACCGGTGCCGTCCCGCAGGCGAACATCGACGCCCAGATCGACGTGCTCAACGCCGCGTACGCCGGTACGCCGTTCTCCTTCGAGGTGGCCGGCCAGGAGACCACGATCAACCCGGCCTGGTACCCGATCATCTCCGGCTCGGCCGGCGAGCGGGAGATGAAGTCGACCCTGCGCCAGGGCGGCGACAACGCGCTCAACGTCTACATCGGCGAGATCGATGACGGTCTGCTCGGCTGGGCGACCTTCCCGACCAAGAACATCGGCTCGCAGGACGGTGTGGTGATCCTCGGCGAGTCGCTGCCGGGCGGCTCGGCGGCGCCGTACGACGAGGGCGACACGGCCACCCACGAGGTCGGGCACTGGCTGCACCTCTACCACACCTTCCAGGGTGGCTGTCACGGCAAGGGCGACCAGGTCGCCGACACCCCGGCCGAGGCCGCGCCGGCCTTCGGCTGCCCGGAGGGCTCCGACACCTGCACGGCGCCGGGCCTCGACCCGATCCACAACTTCATGGACTACACCGAGGACGCGTGCATGGACGAGTTCACGCCTGGTCAGGTGCAGCGCATGATCGACGGATGGGTGGCGTACCGCGCCTGATCGTTGCTCGACGATCTCTCATGAGATCTCTGTGAAATGCGCCGAGCGCCGGGTCCCTTGCGGGCCCGGCGCTCGATCCGTGTGATCAGCAGAGCTGAATCAGTACTGCGACTGGCTCTGCTCGCCGCCGAAGCCGCCCTCGTTCGAGCCCTCGTCGGAGCCGTAGGAGGAACCCTCGGACTGCTCCTGGCCACCGCCGAAGCCGCCCTCGTTGGACTGCTCGCCGCCGAAGCCACCCTCGCTCTGGCCACCCTCGGAGCCGTAGGAGGAGCCCTCGTTGGACTCCTGGCCGCCGAGGCCGCCCTCGCTCGAGCCCTCGGACTGCTCGCCGCCGCCGTAGGAGCTGCCCTCGTTGGACTGCTCACCGTAGGAGGAGCCCTCGGACTGCTCCTGGCCGCCGCCGAAGCCGCCCTCGTTGGACTGCTCGCCGCCGAAGCCGCCCTCGCTCTGGCCGCCCTCCTGGCCGCCGAAGCCACCCTCGTTGGAGGACTCCGAGCCGTAGGAGGAGCCCTCGTTGGACTCCTGGCCGCCGAAGCCGCCCTCCTGGCCGTAGTTCTGCTGCTCTTCGCTGTTGCCGTAGTTCTCAGACATATTGGTCCACACTTCCGAGTAGTTGTGATTGGACCGGAATCGAACGTGCATCGCACGTCCGCCCCCCGGCTGCCCCATTCGGTGAGGCACGAGAATGAGACGGTCTAGACCGTTCCATGTGACGACACAAGTCGCAACAGGTTCGT
The DNA here is from genome assembly GCA_030862715.1 of Actinomycetota bacterium. The sequence continues at coordinate 7,766 of JALZDD010000466.1, forward strand.
AACAGTGTTTCGAAAGTCGGTACGTAAAAAGTCAGCTGGGTGTAATGCGAAATAAACGCGAGGCGGGGAGCAACCCGGTGTGGGTCGCTCCCCGCCTCGTGGCGTGTGGAGGGCTCAGTTGCCGCCGTCCAGCTTCTCCGCTTCGCCCTTGGCAGTCTCGACGCCCTGGTCGATCTGGTCGCTGAACTTGCCACCGGTCTTCTCGTCGGCGATCTCGCCGGCCTTGTCCAGGCCCTCGCCGACCTTGTCGGCGCCAATCTTGTCGATGCCCTGCTGGGCGAGGTCCTTTGCCTTGTCCAAGAAGCTCATGCTTCCCCCTCTTGTTCGGTGGCTCCCCGTATGAGCCAACTAGCGGCCACACTAACCACATGGAGTACGACAGCAACAGGGGGACACGCGACCCGAATAGTTCACCTGAGCTACGCAGGTCGGGATCTTTTCCCCGGTCCACCACTCCGATCGTGGCCGTCGTCGGAGCCACCGCAGCCGGGAAGACGTCGCTCTCCCTCGACCTCGCCGAGACCCTCGGCGGCGAGATCATCAACACCGATGCGATGCAGGTCTACCGCGGCATGGACATTGGGACGGCGAAGCTGCCGGTCGCGGAGCGGCGCGGGATCCCGCACCATCTCCTCGACCTTCTCGACATCGCCGAACCGGCCTCCGTCGCCGACTTCCAGGCACTGGCGCGCGAGGAGATCGCGACGCTCCGGAAGGCCGGGAAGACACCCGTTCTGGTGGGCGGCAGCGCCCTCTACACGCGAGCGATCCTGGACCGGTTCGAGTTCCCCGGCACCTCGGAGGAGGTGCGCGAGCGTCTGGAGAAGGAGCTCGAAACCGCAGGTGAGAAGGCACTTCACGACCGACTGCGGGCTCTGGACCCGGTCGCGGCGGAACGGATCGAGATCGACAACGGTCGCCGCGTCGTACGCGCTCTGGAGGTCATCGAGCTGACCGGTGAGCCGTTCAGCGCACGACTGCCGGAGCAGGTCTACCACGACCCGGCCTCCATCCAGATCGGCGTCGACATCTCCCGAGAAGCACTGGACGTACGCATCCGGCAACGCGTCTCGGAGATGTTCGAGGCCGGCTTCGTCGACGAGGTGGCCCGGCTCCTCGAGGCCGGTCTGGGGCGGTCGCGGACGGCGTCGAAGGCCATCGGCTACAAGGAGGTCGCCGCCTACCTCGCGGGGGAGACGACGTTGGAGGAGGCGATGGAACGCACCGCCATCAAGACCCGGCAGTTCGCCCGGCGCCAGGACGCCTGGTTCCGCAAGGATCCGCGGGTCGTGTGGGTCTCATATGATGATCCTGCCCGTCTCGAGAAGGCCGTCGCGGCTGTGGGGGAGGTCGGACTGTGAGCGACAACGAACGTGACCGACTGCGGGAGCTGCTGGATGCGGTGCTCGACGGCGCCGACGACGGGGAGCCGCGCACGCTGGCGCAGATGGCCGGCGACGCCTACACCTCTCCCTATCACTTCAACCGGCTGCTCTCCCGGGGCGCGGGCGAGCCGCCGGTGGCGATGCGACGGCGGGTCATGCTGGAGCGGGCCGCGTGGCAGCTGCAGCACGGTGGCACGGTGACCGATGCCGCCTGGGCCGCCGGCTACGAGTCGGTGGAGGGGTTCTCGCGGGCGTATGCGAAGGCCTTCGGGCACCCGCCGAGCACCACCGCGGTCAGCCACTGGCTGCCGGCGCCGAACGGGATCCACTTCCATCCGCCGGAGTCGCTGTGGGTGGACTCCCAGGAGCGGGTGCTCTCACCACTCACCGAGCAGCTCGTCATGCACGACCTCGACGACACCCGAGCGCTGCTCGACCTCGCCAAGGGCCTGGCCGCGGAGGTGATCACGGAGGTGCGGCTGGCCGACCACGAGGTGTTGGAGTGGGACGGCCCGGAGGAGTCGCTCGCGCAGGTACTGGAGGCGACGGTCTGGGCCAAGGAGTGCTGGGTCGCCTCCATCGAGGGTCTCTCGATGCCGGTCCGGACCCGCTTCGAATCGGTCGTCGCACTGATCGAGCGGCACGAGGCCGTGGCGGCGCGGTGGCTGGCGGTCGTACGCGACATCGAGCGGCGCGGCGCCTGGGAGGACCGGCTCATCGACGCCCTGTGCGAGCCGCCGGAGAGCTTCCAGATCGGGTCGGTGGTCGCCCACGTACTGACGTACGCAGCCCATCGGCGTCTGCTGGCCCGGATGATGCTCCGGATGGCCGGTGTCGAGGTCGACCGGGGCGACCCGATCGAGTGGCTGCGAGCCCGCCGGGGCGAGGTGCCGTCGGTCTGAGCCGGCGGCGAAATGATTCGGCGGCCCGAGTGGCCGCCTCGTACCCTGAGGCCGTGACCCCTACCTGGACTGAGATCAGCACGCTCGAGGAGCTCGTCGACCTGGTCGGCGTGCCGCAGGAGCGGGCGGCGACCAAGGGGCGCCCGGCGCTCCTCGACATCGACCGGCAGTGGCTCGCCGCGACGCCGTTCTGCGTGCTCGCGACCTCGGACGCCGAGGGCAACTGCGACGCCTCGCCCAAGGGGGACCCGGCCGGGTCGCTGGTGCACGTCATCGACGACAAGACGATCGCGATCGCGGAGCGGCCGGGCAACAAGCGCGTCGACGGCTACCGCAACGTACTCGCCAACCCGCACGTCGGGCTCAACTTCCTGATCCCGGGCCGCGGCGACACGCTGCGGATCAACGGCCGTGCCCGGCTGGTCTCGGACGCACCGTTCTTCGACGAGATGGTCGTGAAGGGCAAGCGACCGATCCTCGCCCTGGTCGTCGACATCGACGACATCTTCTTCCACTGCGCGAAGGCGTTCCTGCGCTCGGGCCTGTGGGACCCGGAGACGTGGGACCCCGACCACCTCCCCAAGCGTGCGGTCATCGCCAAGCAGGTCGAGAACGACCCGCGTACGCTTGCGGAGATGGAGGACTACTACCGCACCGACACCTACTCGAAGTTCCTCTACTGATGTCCTACGCATTCTTGAAGGGGCACGGCACGGAGAACGACTTCGTGCTGCTGCCGGACGTCGACGGGTCGGTGCACGGCGCCCTCTCGGACGAGGAGATGGCCGACCGGGTCCGGGCGCTGTGCGATCGCCGGGCCGGCATCGGCGGCGACGGGATCCTGCGGGTGATCCGCACCGCCGCCTACACCGGTGACGACCGTCCGGTCAGCGACGCCGAGTGGTTCATGGACTACCGCAACGCCGACGGCACCCGGGCCGAGATGTGCGGCAACGGCACCCGGGTCTTCGCGGAGTATCTGCGCTCGGTCGGGCTCGCCGGCGACGAGGTCACCTTCGCCACCCGCGCGGGCGACAAGACCCTCCGGGCGTCGGGAGACGTCTGGACGGCCGACCTGGGCTCGCCGAAGCTGCTCGGGTCGACCCAGGTCACCGTCGCCCACCACTTCTGGTCGGCCTGCAACGTCGACATGGGCAACCCGCACGCGGCGGCCGAGGTCGAGTCGATCGACCCCCACGGCCCCATCGGTGACCTCTACGACTCCCCGATCTTCGACGAGGCCGTCTATCCGCACGGGGTCAACGTGGAGTTCTTCGAGCGCGTCGCCGAGCGTCACGTCGCGATGCGGGTCTTCGAGCGCGGCGCGGGCGAGACCCGCTCCTGCGGCACCGGAGCCTGCGCGGTGATGGTCGCGGCCGCCGAGGCCGACGGTCTCGCGATCGCGCGCGATGCTGATGTGACGTACCGGGTGGATGTTCCTGGCGGCACGCTCCATGTCACCTGGACGACCGACGACCGCGTGCTGCTCACTGGGCCGGCCGTACTGATCGCCGAGGGCACCACCTCGCTCTGACTGCGAGACGGTTAACGGTTATTCACCCCCGTGGGGGTGGTCACGTCTATGGTGCTGCCCATGGAGTTGACTGATAGCACAGCGATCGTGACCGGTGCGGCCAGTGGGATCGGGGCGGCGACCGCCCGGGCGCTGGCGGCCAAGGGTGCGACGGTGATCGTCGCGGACATGCAGAAGGACAAGGGCGAGGCCCTGGCGGAGGAGATCAAGGGCCTGTTCGTGCCGGTCGATGTCACCGACACCGACCAGATCACCAACGCCGTGGAGAGAGCCGTGGAGATCGCGCCGCTGAAGGCGGTGGTCAACTCGGCCGGCATCGGGTGGGCGCAGCGCACCATCGGCCGCGACGGCCAGATCGGCTCGGCGCACGACCTGGATGCGTACAAGAAGGTCATCGCGATCAACCTGATCGGCACCTTCGACATGTGCCGCCAGGCAGCGACGTACATCAGCCGCAACGAGCCGGACGCCAACGGCCAGCGTGGCGCTATCGTCAACCTGGCCAGCGTGGCCGCCTTCGACGGCCAGATCGGACAGGTCTCCTACTCCTCGTCCAAGGGCGGCGTCGTCGGCCTCACCCTCCCGCTCGCGCGCGACCTCGCCGCCGTCGGCATCCGCGTCAACACCGTCGCGCCGGGGCTGATCGACACCCCGATCTACGGCGAGGGCCCGGAGTCGGAGGCGTTCAAGGCCAAGCTCGGTGAGAGCGTGCTGTTCCCGCACCGCCTCGGTGAGCCGGCGGAGCTCGCGAGCATGGTCGTGGAGTGTCTGACCAACGACTACATGAATGGCGAGACGATCCGCGTCGACGGCGGCATCCGGATGCCACCGAAGTAAACAAGACTCAAGAAGTACCCCGACGGCTGGCGCACCGCTAATGTGTGCGCCAGCCGCGGACCGTTCAGACCGCTCCGCGGGTGTCGGAGCAAGGAGTTCGCATGTCCGATAAGGCGGACACCAGTACGTCGAAGGCGCTCGCGATCATCGGGTCCGACGAGCCCACGGGGCCGAGCGAGCCCCCGCGCGAGCCGCGGCTCACGCGCGAGACGATCGGTGTCATCGCCGGTGCGGCCGGCGTACTTGCCGTGTGCCTGATCGCGACCGCGCTGGTCGCCAACGGCAACGCGGACTCGACCGACGACCGGACCTGCCTCGGCCCGCAGATGACGGTTGCGGTGGCTCCCGAGGCGGCGACCGTCGTGCGCAACATCCTCGAGGACGCCGGCTGCGGCCAGATCGACGTGGAGGCGACCAAGACCGACCAGGTCCTCCAGCCGATGGCGCTCGACGGCGATCTCCCCGACGTGTGGATCCCTGACTCCTCTCTCTGGCTCGACCGGATCAACCCCGCGGTCGAGCCGGTGACGCTGCGGGCCTCGATGGCCTCCTCACCGGTGGTGCTCGTCTCCGGAGACGGGCTCACCCGCACCTCCTACGCCGAGGCCTTCGCCGAGGACGACCTGCTGATGGGCGACCCCCAGCGGATGATGAGCGCGCTCGGCACGGTCGTTGCGAGCCAGGGGAAGCCCCAGAACGAGGCCAAGCTGGAGCCGTACGCAGAGCGGCTCGCCTCCGGCGTGGAGGGTGCCGGGCCAACCGACTCGGGACGTCTGGCCGAGCTGCAGACCATCGCGAGCGGGGTGACCGCGACCAGTGAGCAGCAGTGGTCGACGTACGCGCCGACGCTCAAGGCCCGGGCGCCGAAGGAGGGCACGGTGGTCCTCGACTACCCGGTCCTGATCACCGCCGACTCCTCGCGCCGCAACTCGATCGCCGCCTCGATCACCAGCCTCGCCCGTGTGCTCGACAGTGGCGCCGCCGACACCGCGCTGACCCAGGCCGGGTTCCGCACCACCGGCGCCGGCAAGCCTGCCCCCAATGTGGGCGCCTACACGCGGGTCGACGCGGCGACGGTGACGAAGACAGCCTCGGAGTGGAGCGCCAGGCTTCGGCCGACCCGGGCGATCGCCGTCATGGACGTCTCCGGCTCGATGGCCTGGCCGGCCGCCCCCGACAGCGCCACGACCCGCCTCCAGCTCACCCAGGAGGCGGCGTCGGAGACCGTCGATCTCCTTCCCGGTGGCGCCGCGCTCGGGCTCTGGGCCTTCTCCGAGAAGACCGAGGGCACGCTGGGCGCCGACCACAAGGTGCTCGTCCCCACCCGTCAGCTGGCCTCGAAGAACCACCGCGCTCAGCTGAGCGAGGAGATCGCCGGTCTCACCGAGCGCACCGGTGGCGGTACGTCCCTGCACGACACCGCGCTGGCGGCCTACCAGGCCGCGGTCGCCTCCTACGACCCGCTGGCCTCCAACGAGGTGCTCCTCTTCACCGACGGCACCAACGACGATCCCGACTCGATGGACGTGGCCGAGCTCGTAAGCCAGCTGGAGGCTGCCTCCGACCCACGGCGTCCGGTCCGCGTGCTGGGGATCGGGATCACCCCCGACGCCGACCTCGGCACGCTGCAGGCGATCGCCGATGCGACCGGCGGGGAAGCGTACGTCGCCGAGCGGCCGGAGGACGTCGGAAACGTTCTGCGAGAGGCGCTCGAGCAGCGCTGAGGCGCGCTCTTGGACAAGGCTTCAGATAAGCATTGTCCCCCGGGTGGTGCGGCGCCGTACCCTTGTTGGTATATGACGAACAACGCACACGATTTTTCACTCGCTGACGAGCTCGAGGCCACCGAGGACTGGGACGCGCTCGATGACAGCTTCGAGAGTGGCTACGCCGACGAGGATCCCGAGGACACCGACCCGACCGTCGGTGCGATGGAGCTCGCCGAGCGGCACGCGCTCAAGCGCGTCGCGAGCCTGCGCACCGAGCTCGAGGACATCACTGAGGTCGAATACCGCCAGCTTCGCCTGGAGCGAGTGGTGCTCGTGGGCGTGTGGGCCGGCGGCACCCAGACCGACGCCGAGAACTCCCTGGCCGAGCTGGCGCTTCTCGCCGAGACGGCCGGCTCAGAGGTGCTCGAGGCGATCTACCAGCGTCGCCAGGCGCCGGACCCCGCGACGTACATCGGTCGCGGCAAGGTCGAGGCGCTCAAGGAGATCGTCGCCGCGACCGGCGCCGACACCGTGATCGCCGACGGCGAGCTGGCGCCCAGCCAGCTCAGGAACCTCGAGGACCGCACCGGGGTCAAGGTCGTCGACCGGACCGCGCTGATCCTCGACATCTTCGCCCAGCACGCCAAGTCCCGCGAGGGCCAGGCGCAGGTGGAGCTCGCCCAGCTCAGCTACATGAAGCAGCGGCTTCGTGGTTGGGGTGGCAACCTGTCCCGCCAGGCCGGTGGCCGCGTCGCCGGTGGTGCCGGTATCGGTGGCCGTGGTCCCGGTGAGACCAAGATCGAGACCGACCGCCGCCGGATCAACACCAAGATCGCCAAGCTCAACCGCGAGCTGAAGGCGATGAAGGGCACCCGCGACACCAAGCGCGCCGACCGCAAGCGCCACCACATCCCGGCGGTCGCGATCGCCGGCTACACCAACGCCGGCAAGTCGTCGCTGCTCAACCGGCTCACCGGTGCCGGGGTACTCGTCGAGGACGCGCTCTTCGCGACCCTGGACCCGACGACCCGCCGCACCACGACCGAGGACGGGCGGGTCTACACGATGTCCGACACCGTCGGGTTCGTACGCCACCTGCCTCACCAGCTCGTCGAGGCCTTCCGCTCGACGCTGGAGGAGGTCGCCGACGCCGACCTGGTCGTGCACGTCGTCGACGGATCCCACCCCGACCCCGAGGGTCAGCTGGCGGCGGTGCGCGAGGTCTTCGCCGAGATCGGTGCCAGCGAGGTACCGGAGCTGGTCGTGATCAACAAGGCCGACATCTCCGACCCGCTGGTGATCGCCAGGCTGATGCGCGCCGAGCCCCACTCCGTCGCGGTCTCGGCCAAGACCGGCGAGGGCATCGAGGCGGCCATCAAGGCCGTCGAGACCGACCTGCCGCGGCCGGGCGT
>JALZDD010000930.1 GCA_030862715.1 Actinomycetota bacterium
GCGCTGGCACGCCCGCCTCAACGAGGCCGCACGCGACCTACTGTCATTTGGAGCGTACGGCCTCACTAGATCAAGTGACAAGACCAACGATCGTGAGGAATACGTCAATGGCCATCCGTATCACCGCCATCCGGCTCTCCGGTGGCACCCAGCATGAGCACATCAGCCGCCTCTGGTGGACGAACCCGTCGACCGGAAAGACCGGCGACAACACCCGCTCGGAGATCGTTTCCTGGCTCGAGTCCGGTGGCAATAAGGCGTACGTCGACGACGGCGCCGGGCACCGGGTCAACGTAGGCGTGGTAGACCCTGCGGTAGGTGCGAAGTACCTCCGCACGTACGCCGACGGCGTCTGGACGAACAACCTGCTGGCACTGCCGCACAGGTGATTTGCCGCAGGGCTCGACCCCAATGCGGGGTCGAGCCCTCGCGTCGGACCAGTCTGAGAGAGGAAGACCTATGCCCATCGTCGAACCCCACGAGCACAAAACTCGGCTGACACCAGGCGTCTACGCCGTCATTCTCGCCTCCTACACCGACACATCGACGGGCTGACCAATGCTCTCGCGAGAAGAGTTCGGCCGCCGGGTGATGAGCGACTTCGACGCCCGTCGGTCCAGCGCCATCCTCGAGGGAAAATCCATCTCGCTGACTGCGAGCGCAGCCACCGAGAAGACCGCGCTCGAGACCAGGGCGCTCGGCCACCCCGACTACGAGGACCTGCCCGTTGGCGGCACCCGGACGGCCCCGATGGTGTGCGTCTTCCTGGACCTCACAAACTTCACCAGACGGTCGTTCTGGGACCACCCCAGCGAAGTCGTCCTCCTCGCCGATGCAGTCCTGAAGAGCTTCATCGCCGTCGTCGACGCCTACGGCGGCCACGCACTCGGACTGCGAGGCGACGGGCTCTTCGCCGGCTTCAGTCCCGGCGACCCGGCGTTCACCGCCACCATGGCGTTGAGCGCGTGCGCCACGGCGCTCGATCGCGTCGAGAACGGCGTGAACCCGTTTCTGCGCAGCCGCGGCATGGAACCCATCCAGGCCCGCGCCGGCCTCGACTACGGAGAGATCACCTTCGTACGCACAGGTAGCGACGAGCACAGCGAGGTGAACCCGCTCGGATTCGCCGCGAACTTCGCCGCCAAGTGCGAGAAGATCGCAAAGTCCTGGGAGATCGTCATCGGCGAAGGCCTCTACGCCCTCGTCCCCGAGCAGGTCCTGTTCGACACCTACGCCGGGTCCCCTAAGCGGTACCAGCGCGGCGACGAAGTCCGCTTCTACCGGTATTTCGACTTCCACTGGCGACGCGTCGTCGCCGACCTCGATGGCGTGGTAGAAGACCTCGCCAGTATTCCGACCTCCCAGATCTTCCAGGGATAGGAGATCCCAATGTCCATGGCATCGCTCCTCGGCTGCTTCGGGCTCAACACCCTCCGGTACATCACTTCAACCGGCGAGGTGATCTTCGACGGCGTCACCCCCTCGCTAGCGGTCGCCGGCGGGGCCGTCACATACACCCATAAGACCCACGGCACCGTTATGCCAGTCGAGCCGCACTCCTTCCACGGCGGCGAGGAGCGCCAAGACTCCATCGACAACGCCACATGGTGGAGCACCAACCAAGACGAGCTCCAGCGGCACATCGACGCGATGGCGACGTTCTTCCCCGGGTTCATTCACGTACCTGCGACCGCTGACCTCGCGCCGACCTGGCTCGGCCAGATCAACACCGGCCGCGGGACCTTCGAGATTGCGATTATGCTGCGGCGCGACCGCGGCCTGCCCGCCGTGGTGCCGATAGGCAAGAAGAAGTTCGGGCGCTCTGTGAACGGACGCTGGGTCCAGTCCCCCCACCTCTACCTCAGCGGCAACCTCTGCGTCGCTGGCGGTGACGACTGGAACCCAGACGTTCACACCGCGGCCACCGCCACCGGATGGGCGGCGCACTGGCTCGCCGCGTACACCGAGTGGTTCATCACTGGCCGCGGCTGGCCCGTCGAGGGGGTAGCTCAGAGTGCGTCGTGACCGTCGCAACTCCGACCCGACGCCCAGCCGGACGCCTCCGTCAGTGCCTGGGAACGGCGCCTACGCGGCGATGGATCAAATGGCCCACTGGGTGCGGTTCGCCGACACCAAGGCAACGATCCTGACCGCTGGCCTCGGAGTCGTGCTCACAGTGCTAATCAACAACACCGATGTCGTCATCGCCGCGTTCAAGAAGGGATGCTCGCCGGCGTCGATCATCGGGACAATGGCCGCGCTGACCACCGTTGCGTTCCTCGCGACCCTCTACTACCTGATCCGCGCAATCGGCCCCCGTCGCTACCAGGACCGCCGCGGCGTGAACCGTTTCGCATGGCCATCACTAGTCGGCGTCTCGGCAGACCAGCTCGCCACTCATGCGGCCGCCTCCGACGCCACCACGGACGCATGGGCGCAAGTTATTGTTCTGGCCCGCGTGGCGCACATCAAGTTCCATGCGTGCGAGCTTGCCGTTCGCTGGTTTGGGGCTTTGGTCGTGCTTGGGTTCGTCTGCGTCGTCAGCTCGCACGCACTTGTCGGCTAGTACCAACTCGCCATTTGAGCTCGTGGCCTGGTCCACACTTCACGTGCCGGCCGTTGCCGAGACCCGCGTCATGTAGGCTCCCTTCTGTTGTCAACCGGTTCGGCGTAGCGTCTGATTCGCGGGTCCGGGAAGTGGCTGATCCGAAGTGTCGATGAGCGGGAGCAGGTCGACCGCGCTGGATTGAAGAGTCGCCCCGCAGTGCCCTCCCGGGCGCGTGCCAAGGTCCTCGCCGGCGCGATGTGCGTCCTCGAGCAGTTGACGGTAGATCGCGTCCGAGATTCTGCGCTTGAGGCACCTGATGGCTTCGAGCGACTTCTTGCCCTCGGCTCGCTTGCGTCGGTAGTAGGTCCGCCCATCGGTGTCGAGTCGGATCTGGCTGATCGCGGCGATGTGGATCATGTGGTTCATCCGCCGGTTCCCGGCCCGGGACAGGCGATGGCGGTCCTGCTCACCCGAGGATGCGTCCAGGGGCGCAGTGCCGGTCCAGGACGCGAACCGGTTGCGGTCGGCGAACCGGGCCACGTCGCCGACGTCGGCCAGGACCCGGGCCGCGACCACGGGGCCGACGCCGTGGATGTCCATCAGCTGTGAACCTCGAGCCAGCACGATGGCCTTCAGTTCGGCGGTGGCCTTCTTGATCTTCGCTTCGACTGCGATCAGCTCGGTGAGTTCCTCGGCGGCGATCCGGCGACGGGTCTTGCCGGCGATGTCTCGGGGGCGAACCGTGGCCAGCATCGCCTTGGCCTGGCCGGTGGTGATATCGCGTTTCGCCTGGCCAGGCAGCAGTTCAGCCAGCAGCGCCTGGAGCCGATCGACGGTCTGCACCCGCCGCCGGGTCAGTGCTTCGCGGCGGTCGGTGAGCATCCGGAGTGCTTCCAGCTCGCCATCGACCTGGAGTACGCGCAGCGTCTTGGTGCGGACCGCGACGATCGCGATCGAGTGCGCGTCACGGGCGTCGGTCTTGCGGTTGTGACCGGTGTCGAAGAGTCGGACCCGGGCGGCAAGCTTGGCCGGCACGTCCACGACATGTTCGCCGTCTTCGAGGAGTCGTTGCGCAAGAGGACGTCCGACACCGTTGGCCCCCTCGACCGCCCAGATCCGCTTCGGCCAGTTCTTCGCGTACTTCCGCATCGCGGTGTAGCCGGCCTGGTCGGTGGTGAACCGGCCAGAGCCGAGCAGTTGCTCCTGCTGATCGACGACCTCGATGGTGGCTGACAGCTTGTGGGGATCGACCCCGATGATCACGTGCTCGACGTCCTGACTCATGTGCTGCTCCGCCTGTGCTTGTTCCGATGTGGACGGCGAGGTGGGCATTGCTACTACGAGCAGGGCAGTCCCTTCTGGAGCCACGCCTCGTCAGCGGCGTCCGGCGGGCTGCAGACCGATAGTGAGCCACACCAGCAAGCAGGTGGGCAGCCGCAAGGAGAGCTTCCCGCCGGACACCTGGACCGAGTCTGGCCAGACACCGGCCCTACGGGAATCCTCTAGTAGCCGCCGATGACGTAGCCCATTGGCTACGACGCCTCGCCTTGAGGTTCGCGGCGCTGCAAGCCAGCGCGCAGAAACCGGAGTCGAGATCGTCGCTCCGGTGGAGCGACCCGCCGCCAACGCACCGCGATCGTCACCAGCGCAGGCCGATAGCTCTCTGAGGGTGTGGAAGGATCCGGGTCCATGATTCGTGCGGTGGTGTTCGACGTCGGCGAGTGCTTGGTCAACGAGACTCGGGAGTACGGCACGTGGGCGGACTGGCTGGGCGTGCCAAGGCACACGTTCTCCGCGGTCTTCGGGGCCGTCATCGCGCGTGGGTTGGACTATCGCGAGACGTTCCAAGTCTTCCGGCCCGGCTTCGATCTGACCGACGAGCGGCGGAAGCGGGAGGAGGCTGGTCAGCCCGAGTGGTTCGGGGAGGACGACATCTATCCCGACGTACGGCCCGCGCTGAAGGAGCTCCGCGTCACTGGGTTGTGGCTCGGGCTTGCCGGCAACCAGACCATCAACGCTGGACGGCTCCTGCGGGAGCTCGACTTCCCTGTCGACATGGTCGCCACTTCCGACGACTGGGGTGCGAGCAAGCCGGATCTGGCGTTCTTCGAGCATGTCATCGCGGCCGTTCCACACGCGGCTGAGGAGATCCTCTACGTCGGCGATCGGCTCGATAACGACATCCGACCGGCCGCCGAATCCGGGATGGCGACCGCGCTGATCCGGCGAGGTCCGTGGGGTGTGATCCAGGAACACGACCCGGCGGCGGACGAGATCGCGACGATCCGGATCTCCTCCCTGGCCGAGTTGCCCGAACAGATCGCGGCTCTCAACAAGAGTCAGTGACGTAGCGCGCTCAACGTGTTGTGCCAGCCGTATAGACGGTCATCGAGGCGGCGCACGCAGTCGAGATCGGCGTGGGCGTCCAACGCCTTGCGTACGGTCATGATCCGCTCCATCCCGGTGGCGTACCAGTTGACCGCGAGGCTGTCGAGGGCGCGTTCGGCGTAGCCGCATGCCGCTTCGGGGTCACCAGCTGCCGCCTCGACTCCGGCCAGGTCACCGAGGATGACGGGTGACTGTTTCTCGTCGCCGGTCGTGGCTGAGTCCAAGGCCCACTGCAGGGTGGTGCGGGCCTGGACGATGCGGCCTGCCTTGAGTTCGGTGTTGCCCTTGAACGCGGCCAGTCTCATCGGGGAGAACCAGTTGAACCAGTCGGGTGGCTGGTGCTCATTGGGTTCGGCCATCAGGTCCTCAGCGTGGTGGATCAGCTTCAGCGCCCGGTCGTAGTTGCCTGCGATGGTGGCGCATTCCGCCTCGACCGCGTCGAGCCATGCGAGATGCTCCACCGACGCGGGAGCGCGACGGGCGTAGACCCTCGCTGCGCGGATCCGGTCCGCCGTGAGGTCGGTGTCTTTGACCCAGCCCGGGATGAAGGCGGTATGCGCCAGGATGGCCGAGCCGAGCAGCGAGTCGTCGGCGACGGCAGCCATCTGAAGAGCGTTGATGTAGGTGGCATCAGCATCTGCCGGCCGCTGAAGGGAGAAGAACTCGATCCGCCCAGCAAGCAACAGCGACTCCGCAAGTGACATCGCAAGCAGTTCGCGGGCCGTCCCGGTGGCCTCCTCCACCAGCCCGGCGACCATGTGGTTGTGCTCGACCAGCACAGCCAACAGGTGCCCGGGCGCGACGGTGGGGTACATACGACGGTACGCAGCCATGATGGCCGCAACGTCCGCAGCAATGGTCACGGGCTGAGCGCCCGACGCCGGTGTCGTTGGCCGTGAGGACCGACGGGCCGACTCCCTCTTTCGCGGCTGCTCGGGCGTAGAAGGCGCTGCCGGCAGCGTGTCCCAGGGAGCAGTGAATCCCAACTGCTCGATTGGCAGGTTGAGGACATGCGTGAGGAGCCGCTGATAGTCCGAGCGCGGCCACGGCGGCGCAGCCGACTCCCATCGACGTACCTGCCTGACGCTGATCTCCACATGACCCAGACCCAACTGCGGCGCGGCACGCGTCAGCGCATCAGCCAATGCCTGCTGGGAGCCGAACCCCGCGTGCTGCCGAGCGGCCTTCAACAGGACGTTCCCACTCCGCTCTCTCATGACCGTCCTCAGAGGTTGACCTTCCCCGCCACAAGAAACCGTAGCGCGCACCATTGGATGACCGCTAAAGGTCCTCATTAAGACCTCATACGCTCAGCGTTTGTCGGAGATGCTGGGGGCATCCGGGCGGACGGAAGGCCTCGAAGCCACTTTCCGCCCGGATTCCAGCAACATGGGAAGCGACAGAGAGACTCGGATGTCATCGCTCAGCAAGGTCCGCCCAGGCAGACCACGACTCATCCCCGACATCGGCGTAGGCACACCGCGCGAACAAGTCCTGGAAGCGGCCGCACGCTTGTTCACAAGCAAGGGGTTCGCCGCGACCTCGACCCGCGAGATCGCCGAAGCGGTCGGGATCCGCCAGGCATCGCTCTATTACCACTTCGCCGGCAAGGACGAGATCCTCGCCGCACTGCTCGCCACGACGGTGAGGCCGACGCAGATGGTGGTCGAGGAGATCGTCGCCCTAGTTCCTCCGGAACGCGTCGAGACCGCCCTGTGCCTGCTCGCCCTGGTCGACATCGACACGCTCGCGCAGGTGCCGCACAACGTCGGCGTTCTGTACCAGCTGCCTGACGTTGTCTCCGCGACCAACCTCGACCACGCCAGCTTCCGCCAAGCCCACAGCGAGCTCACCGACGCGTACGCAGACCTCGGCGCCCAGCTTGCCACCCGACACGGAGTGACGGCCCCTCCCCCAGCACTCGCCTCCATGCTGATCCAACAAGTCGAAGGCGTCATCACACTCCGTGCCGACGGCAACGACGTCGACCGCGACCGCGCCATCGAGATCGCCGCGGGCTGCCTTCGCCTGTGCGGCTGCGACCAGACCGAGGCCGACAATGCGATACGCCGAGCGATTGCTCTTCAGGATCAGCTAAGGCTCGGGGCTAGCACGGGCAGGGCCGACCCCTAGATTGACCACCAGCCGGTGCCGTTGCGTGCACTGGTGGGTTGTGATGCACCCTGGGGAGGCTTGTCCGAACATGGCTCGGACAAGCCTCCCC
>JALZDD010000486.1 GCA_030862715.1 Actinomycetota bacterium
GCACGCCGTTCTCCTGTGCACCTGGTTCCTGTTCCTAGACAGCTCAGAAACCTAGGCAGGGAACGGCGTGCGGCCACTCACGGCACGCTCAGGCACCCACACATACGTCAGAAGAGCCCGAGTCGGCTCGTTATAACGAGCCGACTCGGCGGGAAGTCAGGTCAGGATGCGCCGACTCGGCGTCAGAAGGTGTTGGCGGCGAAGTGGTCGCGGGAGACGGGGAGACCGTTGAAGAGGCGCATGGAGGCGCGGCCGTCGGCGAAGAAGGAGACGACGGTGGCGGAGGCGGGCGAGAGCTCCATGTTGAAGACTCCGCCGATCGGGGCGCCCAGCGCGTGCGCGACGATCAGCTTGATCGGCGAGACGTGTGAGGTGACCACGACGGTCTCGCCGGCGTGGGCCTCGAGCACCCGCGAGAGACCGTCGAGAACGCGCGCCTGAGCGGAGTCGAACGACTCCCCGCCCGGAGGCGCGACCTCGGTCGCCCCCATCCACGTCTTCATCTGGTCGGGGAACCGTTGGGCGACCTCACCGAAAGTGAGCCCTTCCCACTCGCCGAACTCGATCTCCGCGAACGCGGGCTCCTCGACCAGCCGGGCACCGAGCGCGCCGGCGACGATCTCGCCGGTCTCGACGGTGCGCAGGACCGGCGAGGTCACGACGGTCGAGACCGAGGGCGCGAGCGGCTTGAGCCACTCCGCGGTGAGCATCACCTGCTCGCGGCCCTCCTGGGTCAGCGGCGGGTTGTCGCCGCCGAGACCGCCGGAGAACGCCTTGGCGGCGGTGTGCTTGGTGACCCCGTGGCGTACCAGGACCAGGGTCGTCGCCACGGCGCCGGCTCCCCAGCCCCGCGACTCCTTCGAGCTCACAGCCCCGACTCGGCGGTGCGGACCAGGATGCGGGAGCACTCCTCGCAACGGACGACCTCGTCGGCGGCGAGGCCGCGGATGCGGGAGATCTCGGCCGGGTCGAGCTGGAGGTTGCAGCCGCCGCAGCGGCGGGCGCGCAGCTCGGCGGCGCCGACACCCATCTTCTCGCTCAGTCGCGAGTAGAGGGCGAGCAGATCGTCGGGGATGCCCTCGAGGGCCGGCGCCCGCTCCTCGGCGACCCCGGCGAGCTCGCCGTCGATCTTCGAGGTCTCGACCTCGACGGAGTCGACCGCGACCGCGAGCTTCTCGGTGATCTCGGCGAGCTCGGCCTCGAGCCGGGTCACGTTCGTCTGAGCCTCCTCGAGCTTCTCCATGACCTCGAGCTCCTCGTCCTCGAGCACCGAGATCCGGCGGTCGAGGGTGGCCAGCTCGTGCTGCATGCGCTCGAGGTCCTTGGCGCTGCTGATCGCCCCGGAGTCCATCCGCTCCTGGTCGCGCCGGCGGCGCGTCTTGACCGCCTCGACGTCGGCATCGGCCTTCTTCTGCACCCGCTCGAGGTCGTCGCGGATGACCCGTGCGTCGCGTACGGCATCGTCGGTGGTCTTCTTCGATGCCTGCAGCTCCGCCACGACGGCGGCCTGCGGCAGATGCGCACGGCGGTGGCGCAGCTGGAGCGCTCGCGAGTCCAGCTCACAGACGTCGAGCAGCTTCACCTGGGCGAACGGGTCGGCTTTCAGCGGATTCTCCTCAGCTATTCACACACGATTTTCTTACAGACGCAGCGTCCACGGGTCGGTGACGATCTGGCTGACCCGGGTCTCCACCGTATCTCCCAAAGCCTCGTTCAGTCGCCTCGCCAGGACAGGCAGCCAGGTCCACTCCGCCGCCCAGTGCGGGATGTCGATCAGCGCACCGCCCTTCTCGAGGAACTCCGAGGCCGGATGGTGGCGCAGATCGCTGGTCACATAGACGTCGTACGCAGCCACCTGGTCGAGCAGGAAGTCACCCGCGCCGCCGCACAGCGCCACCGAGGACACCGGCCGGTCGAGGTCGCCGGCGACCCGGATCCCGGCCGCGGTCGCGGGCAGTGCTGCCGCCACGGACTCGGCGAAGGCGCCCAGCGTGGTCGGCTCCACTGTCCCCGCCCGGCCCGTCCCGACATCGTCGGTGAGCCCGGGCACCAGCGGCCGCAGCGAGCTCAGCCCGAGGGCGAGCGCCAGCGACTCCGAGACGCCGCCGAGGGCCTGGTCGGCGTTGGTGTGCGCGGTGAGCAGCGCGCAACGCGCGGAGACCAGCGTCGAGAGCGTACGTCCCTTAGGGGTCGTCGCGGCGAACCCGTGCACACCCTTCAGGAAGAGCGGATGATGGACCACGACCAGGTCCGCACCCCACGCGGCCGCCTCCTCGGCGACCGGGAGCGTCGGGTCGACGGCGAGAAGCACCTTCGAGACGGGCTGCGAGGGCTCGCCCCAGACCAGCCCGACAGCATCCCATTCGTCGGCGGTCGCGGGCGGGTACCAGTCGTCCAGCAACGAGGTGACGGTGGACAGAGTTGGCGGGGTCGGCATGATGCCAACCCTAGATCCCTCGACCGGGACCGCACCCAGCGGCGGCACCGGGCACGGAATCGAGTTCGTAACCGTTCTTTTACAACCGATTCCGTACTTTTCCCCGGATCTTGTGGTGGAATGCAGCGCTAAGTGAACAATCGACTGGAGCAGCGATGACCACGACAGCTACCCCGGACCCACCCTCCGGCTCGGTAACCATCACCGGCCTGACCAAGACCTATGGCCAGGCCACGGCGGTCGACGGCCTGGACCTGGAGATCCGGGCCGGCGAGTTCATCTCGCTGCTCGGCCCTTCGGGCTGCGGCAAGACCACGACGCTACGCATGATCGCGGGGTTCGAGAAGCCCGATTCCGGCAGCATCATCATCGGCGGGAAGGACGTGGTCAGGCTCGCGCCCTACCAGCGCGACGTGAACACGGTCTTCCAGGCGTACGCGCTGTTTCCGCACAAGTCCGTCGCGGAGAACGTCGCCTACGGACTGCAGCAGCGCAAGACGCCCAGGGCCGAGGTCCGTGAGCGGGTCGTCGAGGCCCTGCGGATGGTGCGGATGCTCGACTTCGCCGACCGCGGCCCGGCGCAGCTCTCCGGCGGCCAGCAGCAGCGGGTGGCGCTCGCCCGGGCGCTGGTCAACCGTCCCGGCGTCCTCCTCCTCGACGAGCCGCTGGGCGCCCTGGACCGCCAGCTGCGCGAGGAGATGCAGCTCGAGCTCAAGCTCCTCCAGTCCCGCCTCGGGATCACCTTCGTCTTCGTCACCCACGACCAGCACGAGGCGCTCGCGATGAGCGACCGGATCGCGATCATGCGCGCCGGCCGGATCGAGCAGCTCGCCGACGCCGAGACCGTCTACAACCAGCCCGCCAGCGCGTACGTCGCCGGCTTCGTGGGCCAGCAGAACTTCCTGCACGGCGAGGTCAGCGCCGACGGCACCACCGTCGAGACGCCGGTCGTCGTGGTCGAGGGTCCCGCCAAGCCCGACGGGAAACCCGGCGAGGCCCACCAAGCCGCGATCCGCCCCGAGATGATCTCGATCGAGCCCCGGGCCGAGTCCGGAACGGTGACAGAGGGCCTCAACTCCGTCGCCGGCGAGGTCCTCCAGGTCTCCCCCCTCGGCGAGGTGATCCAGTACCTCGTCAAGATCACCGACGAGCTCAGCCTGCTGATCCGCCGCCCCACCCACGGCGCCGCCCGGCTCTCCCCCGGCGACCCGGTCCTCTGCGGCTGGGCCGCCGAGGACGTACGTCTCTTCCCCCTCGACACCCCGCTCGACCCGTCCACCGCTAGGAGCCCACAGTGAACAAGCCTGTAAACAAGAGTGGCAACGTACGCATCCTGGCCAGCCATGCCGGCGCGCGAGCGATCCGTCAGGAGCTCTCGCGGCGCCACTTCCTGAGCCTGGCCGCTCTCGCCGGCGCGGGCGTCGCGCTGAGCGCCTGCGGCTCGGATGGCGGCGGGGCGTCCAGCGCGGTCGAGCCGGGCGGCGGCGCGACCGGCGGTCCGGTCGAGAAGTCGCTCTCGATCTACACCTGGGGCGACTACGACTCCCCCGAGGTGATCGACGCCTTCAGCAAGACCGGCCCGAAGGTGACGCTCGACTCCTACGGCTCCAACGAGGAGCTGATCTCGAAGCTGGTCGCGGCCGAGGGCACCAGCGGCTACGACATCGTCGTGCCGACCGGCGTCTACATCCCGCAGCTGATCGAGAACGAGATCATCGTCCCGCTCAACAAGGACCTGATCCCCAACATGGCCAAGGTGGACCCGAAGTTCCTCGGCCAGGACTGGGACCCGGAGAACGAGTACTCGGTGTGCAAGTGCTGGGGCACCACCGGGTTCGTCTACGACACCACGGTGATCAAGCGCGACCTGGTGACGTGGAACGACTTCATCGACGCGATGCAGAACGAGGCCTCGGGCAAGACCTCCCTGCTCGACGACCCGCAGGGTGTCTCCGGCCTCTACTTCTGGGCCAACGACATCGACTGGAACACCGAGGACATGGCCGACTACGACGCCTACGAGGCCGAGGCGGTCGAGAAGTGGGCACCGCACATCGCCGGCTTCGACTCCTACCCGGCCACCGGCGCGATGCAGCAGAACACCTTCGCGCTGATGCAGAACTGGAACGGCGACTCCCGTCTCGGAATCCTCGAGCACAAGCAGCCCGACCGCTGGAAGTGGGTCCTGCCCGGCCCGACGACCGAGCTGTGGATGGACAACTGGTGCATCCCGACCGGCGCGCCCCACCCCGAGGCCGCCCACGCGTTCCTCGACTATGTGCTGGAACCGGAGAACTCGTTCCTGGAGATGGACTACATCGGCTACAACACCGGCGCGCTCGGCATCGAGGAGATGGCCGCGGAGCGCAAGGTCGAGCTGCCCGAGATGATCTTCTTCACCGACGAGCAGCTCGCCACCATGAAGAACGGCGCCGTCAACGAGGCTCAGGACCGGCGTACGGAGGTCTACGACAAGCTGAAGGCCGCCGCCAGTGCGTGACCGAGCAGCCAAGCGTCTCCCCGGGTTCGTCCTCGCCGTGCCGGCGTGGCTGTGGCTGACGGTCTTCTTCGTGGTGCCGTTCCTGCAGATCGCCTGGTTCAGCCTCGGTGAGAAGCCCGGGATGTTCGGCACCCACAGCAACGCGGTGATGTCGCTGGACCGCTACGCCGACGCGTTCAGCCCGACCTTCTTCACGATCTTCCGGGCGACGCTGTGGATGAGCGTGCTGGGGACCGTCGCCTGCCTGCTGATCGCGTTGCCAGCGGCGTACTTCATGGCGGTGAAGGTCCCGGCGCACCGTCGCGGGCTGCTCGTCGCGCTCGTGATGGTGCCCTACTGGACCTCGTTCCTGATCCGGACGATCGGCTGGAAGGTGATCCTGTCCTCGGAGGGCGCCCTGGCCGGGTTCCTGACCGACGTCGGGCTCGTCGCCGACCCGCACGACCTGCTCAACACCCGCGGCGCGGTGCTGCTGGGCCTCATCTACAACTATCTGCCGCTGATGATCCTGCCGATGTACGTCGCCTTCGACCGCGTCGACAGCGCACTCGGGGAGGCGTCCAAGGACCTCGGCGCCGACCGGGTGCGGACGTTCTTCCAGGTCACGCTGCCATTGGCGCGGCCGGGCATCATCGCCGGCGTCATCCTGGTCTTCATCCCGATGATGGGCGACTACGTCACCCCGGCGGTCCTCGGCGGCGCGAAGGGCACGATGGTCGGCTCCCTGATCGCCAGCCAGTTCCTGACCGCGCAGAACTGGGCGCTGGGCTCGGCCATGGCGGTCGTCCTCATCCTGCTCACCATGCTCATCGTCATCCTCGCCATCGCCCTGATGTGGGCCGTGGGATGGCTCCTGCACAGGCGCAGCAAGCTGGTCATCGGAACCGTCCCGGCTCCGGACACGAAACTGCACACCAAGGAGGTGGTGACCGCATGAGCAGACCTTCCGGCACCAATCTCGCGCTCGGCGCGTGGACGACCCTGGTCTTCCTCTTCCTGTTCGCCCCGATCATCGTGATCGGCATCTACTCCTTCAACGGCGGCCGACTCCTCACCGCCTGGGACGGCTTCAGCCTGGAGCCGTTCACGGCGATCATCGAACGGCCGACCGTACGCCACACCGTCGCCGTCTCCCTGCAGACCGCCGTGGTCGCAGCGCTGCTGGCGAGCGCGCTCGGCACCCTGGCCGGGATGGCGATGGCCCGGTTCCCGGGTCGCTGGACGGGCCCGTTCACGCTGCTGTTGCTGCTGGTCTCGGTGACGCCCGAGATCGTCGACGGCATCGCGCTGCTCCCCTGGTTCGTGACGCTCGGGCAGGACTGGTCGCTGCTGCCGTTCAACAACGGCTACGTACGCCTCGTGATCGGCCATTCGCTCTTCGCGACCGCGGT
>JALZDD010000591.1 GCA_030862715.1 Actinomycetota bacterium
GTCCAAGGCCGACCTCAAGGCGCTGCGCGACCGGCTCTACCTGGAGATCCCGGACAGCGCCCTCGAGGGCGAGCTCCCGCCGTACTTCCACCCCGGCCAGGACTCCGACGAGGTGCAGTACATGAAGGAGCGGCGGGCCCGCCTCGGCGGTGAGATCCCCCGCCGGGTCGTGCGCGCCAAGCCGCTGCCGCTGCCCGGGCCGGAGATGTACGACGAGCTGAAGAAGGGGTCGGGCAAGCAGGAGGTCGCCACGACGATGGCGTTCGTCCGGCTGCTCAAGGACCTGGTGAAGGACCAGAGCATCGGCGCGCGGATCGTGCCGATCATCCCGGACGAGGCGCGGACCTTCGGCATCGACGCGATGTTCCCCAGCGCCAAGATCTACTCGCCCTTCGGCCAGACGTACGACGCCGTGGACCGCGAGCTGCTGCTGTCCTACAAGGAGAGCGAGCAGGGGCAGATCCTGCACGAGGGCATCACCGAGGCCGGCTCGATGGCGTCGGTCATCGCGGCCGGCACGTCGTACGCCACGCACGGCGAGCCGATGATCCCGGTCTACGTCTTCTACTCGATGTTCGGGTTCCAGCGCACCGGCGACTCGATCTGGGCGATGGCCGACATGATGGGCCGCGGCTTCCTCGTCGGCGCCACCGCCGGTCGCACCACGTTGACCGGTGAGGGTCTCCAGCACGCCGACGGTCACTCCCCGCTGCTGGCGGCGACGAACCCGGCGGTCGTGCACTACGACCCGGCGTTCGCCTACGAGGTCTCCCACATCATGCAGAGCGGCCTCGAGCGGATGTACGGCTCGACCGAGGAGCACCCGCACGGCGAGAACGTCATCTTCTACCTGACGGTCTACAACGAGCCGGTCAGCCAGCCCAAGGAGCCCGAGAACGTCGACCTCGAGGGGATCCTCAAGGGCATCCACCAGGTCTCGACCGCCGAAGGAGACGGCCCGAAGGTCCGCCTGCTCGCCTCCGGCGTCGGCTTCCCGTGGGTCGAGGAGGCTGCCCGCATCCTCGAGGAGGACTGGGGCGTCAAGGCCGACACCTGGTCGGTCACCTCGTGGAACGAGCTCGCCCGCGACGCCATCGACGCCGAGCAGTGGAGCCTCAACCACCCCGGTGAGACCCCGCGCACGCCGTACGTCACCGAGAAGCTCTCGGCGTCCAACGGCCCCGTCATCGCGGTCTCGGACTACATGCGGGCCGTCCCGCTGCAGATCGCCCGCTGGGTGCCCGACGACTACCGCGTCCTCGGCGCCGACGGGTTCGGCTTCGCCGACACCCGCCCGGCCGCGCGTCGCTTCTTCCAGATCGACGCCCAATCGGTTGTCGTCCAGGCCCTCCAGGCCCTGGCCGAGGCCGGCGAGATCGATGCCGCGTTGGTGAAGAAGGCCTTCGACACCTACCGCATCGACGACCCGACGGCGACGAAGGGCATCATGCAGGAGGGCGGAGACGCCTGAGCGTCTGTCCGTCAGGTCGGGGGCTCGGAGCGTCTGTTCCGGGCCCCCGGCCGCATCTCCAGGTGGAAGGATCAGCAGTGTGACCAATCAGGCGAGCCTCGATACACGCCGACGGACGGCAACGGCGCTGCGGCGCGCGACCGGCCGGCTAGCGACGGCCGCCACGTCGCGTATGGACGACGCGATGCCGTGGTTCAAGGACCTCTCCGCGAAGAACCGCTCCCTCGTCGGCCTGATCGTCCAGGCCGGCATCAAGGAGTTCGTCGGGTGGTACGGCGGCGGCGCCTCCGCCGACACCGCCAAGCCCGACCTGGCCGCGTCGATGTTCGGCGTCGCGCCCCGTGCGCTGACCGGCATCATCACGCTCCAGCAGACCGTGGACCTCGTACGCCTCTCCATCGAGGTGGTCGAGGCCAACATCGACCACCTCCTCGGGCCCGAGGACGCCGCAGACGTCCACGAGGCGATCGGCCGCTACGCCCGTGAGGTCGCCTTCGCCACGGCCGAGGTCTACGCCCGCGCCGCCGAGCAGCGCGGCGCCTGGGACGCCCGGCTCGAGGCGCTCGTGGTCGACGCGGTCCTGCG
>JALZDD010000933.1 GCA_030862715.1 Actinomycetota bacterium
AGATAACGCGATAGGTTACTTGCCTGACGTTGTGCCAAGGAAGGCACGGAGAACAGGAGCAGCACCATGGTCGTACAGGCGTACATCCTCATCCAGACCGACGTCGGCAAGGCCGCGGAGGTCGCCACCGAGATCGGCAAGATCCAGGGTGTGACCCTGGCTGAGGACGTCACCGGTCCGTACGACGTGATCGTCCGCGCTGAGGCCCGCAACGTCGACGAGCTCGGCAAGCTGGTCGTGGCGCGCGTCCAGAGCCTCGAGGGCATCACCCGTACCCTGACCTGCCCGGTCGTCCACATCTGAGATTGACGGCTCTTCCCGGCCGTCTGTTAGAACGAACCCATGAGCACACCTCCCCTTTCCGGTCCTGTCGCCGTCATCGCCGGCGGGCTGAGCCACGAGCGCGACGTGTCGCTGGCCTCGGGCCGCAACCTCGTGCGCGAGCTGTCGGCGCTGGGCGTGGAAGTGGCTGCGTACGACTTCGACCGGGCGCTGCTGCACAACCTCGAACGCGACAAGGCGGTCGTGGCGCTGCCGGCTCTGCACGGTCAGTTCGGTGAGGACGGCGAGATCCAGACGCTCCTGGAGCTGATCGGGATCCCGTACGTCGGCACCGTCTCCACCTCCTGCCGCGTCGCGTTCGACAAGACCGCCGCCCGCGAGCTCCTGCGCCGCGGGGGCATCCCCGTGCCGGACTCGGTCTCGCTGTCGTCCACGACGTTCCGCGACGTCGGCGCGCCGGTGCTGATGGAGCACGTCATCTCGCGGCTGGGTGAGCGGGTCGTGGTCAAGCCCTCGCGCGGCGGCTCGGCGCTCGGCGTCACCGGCGTCGACGGCCTCTCCGCCCTCCCCGCCGCTCTGGTCAAGACCTACGCCTACTGCGACGAGGCGCTCATCGAGCGTTTCTACGCCGGCATCGACGTCTCCGTGGTCGTCCACGAGACAGACGAGGGGGTCAAGCCGCTGACCCCGATCGCCATCGACTTCAGCAAGGGCCACGAGTTCGACTTCGCGGCGCGCTACACCGCCGAGTTCGTCGGCTTCGGCCGCCCCGACCTCCCCGACGCGCTGCTCGCAGAGCTCGGTGAGACCGCCGTACGCGCCCACGAGCTGCTCGGCATGCGCGACATCTCCCGCACCGACTTCATGGTCACCCCCGACGGCAGCTTCGTCGTCCTCGAGGTCGCCATCACCCCCGGCGCCACCGAGACCAGCGTCTTCCCCTTCGCTGCCAAGCACGACGGCACCTCCATGGGCGAGGTCACCCTCGCCCTGCTCAAGCGCGCCCTCTCCCGCTGACCGGTGCCCGTGTGGGATACCCGGTCGACCGGGTATCCCTGGGCATGACAGGCACTGAAACACGCACCCAGTCCACGAAGTGCCCGTCAAGCCCTGCCGGACGTCTCACTAACCGGACCGCGAGAACAGTCATCAAGCCGCCGCGCGCGCGAAGGCAGCGCGGATCCTGGCGGCGACCCGCTCGGGGCTGGCGAGATCGGCCCAGGTCAAACGGATGCACCGCCAACCCGTGAGTTCCTCGATCATCTCCTGTCGGCGCTTCTCCCTGAGCACCACGTCAGTGACAGACTCCCCCTCGCGTAACAACTCCTGATACTTGATACGGCCGTCGAATTCCACCCACACCCCATACTCCGGCCACGCGAAGTCGAGTCGAGCTACCACATTTCCCGAGTTATCGGATACCTCGTACTGCGGACTAGGCATCGGCAGCGCTTGGGCGAAGCAAAGGTGGAACACGCGCCCCTCGCCCACGGACTCGATGCGGCCATCGGCGAGCCGGAGGACCAAGTCGGTGGTCAAGGTCTGAGGCCAATGATCCATCGCACCGGCATAGCGCTGGACAACCTGTTCCATCGTGACCAGTTTGCGATGCAGGAGGCAGCTCGCGAGGACGAGACCGACCTCGACCCGCGCCATGGTGGTGACCTCTAGTAGGGCCCTCACCGGCGAGGTGACGTCGACGTCACCAATGCGTACGACATCGCCTTCGACCAGGCGTCCGCGATGCTGCTGGATGCCGGCCTCCTTGCGCCCACTCTTTCCATCTCGTCTCGTCAGGTGCAAGTTGCGAAGGTCGAGTCCCCACGTAGGCACCGCTTCCGGATAGAGGGCGATCGCGGATGTATGGGAGATCACCACCTCCGTCTTCGCCTGCTTCGCCGCGGCTCGGGCGCGCACCGCGTGTTGAGAGCGTTCATCGAGCGCGGCAAACGGCGCGGCGTTCACGTACGCCCCGCGGCGGGCGCGTGCGAACTGGCCAGACCGGACGGCTCGCAGGATCGCGGCATCGTCATAGCCCAACGCGAGCAACTCCCGCCGCAGTCGGATTGGCATGAGACGTACATCATCGGGATCTAGGTTCATGCCGCTCAGCCTGGCCATGACCTAGGACAATCTTCGAGGCCCGGAGGCCTCTCTGTGGATAACTCGAACCTCAGGTGCACCTGTGGACGCCAACCGGCCCGAGTCACTGTCACCGCAGCTCGGGCTGGCTCAGAGACTGAGACCGTCGGATCAACTCGACAGGCACTTCGTGGACTGGACGGGTGTTTCAGTGCCCGTCATGTCCAGGGATACCCGGTCGACCGGGTATCCCACGCCCGCCACAACCTCAGCGTGGTTTACGGTCAGCTTGCGCCGACTCGGTGTCTAGCTCAGGCCGGTGAGCTTGCCGGCGATGCCGCCGGCGGCCTTGAGGGCGACGCCCTCCTCGAAGTTCCGGGTGACCTGGGGGATGTGCTTCTCGGCCTCGGCGATGGCGCTGGTGAGGACCTCGGAGGCGGGGGTGTCGGGCCACAGGTAGAGCGAGAGGGCCCCGGGGATCGAGTTGACCTCGTTGATGTAGACCTCGCCCTTGCCGTCGGAGAGGAAGTCGATGCGGAGGATGCCGGTCAGGCCGGTGAGCTCCACGACGCGTACGGCCAGGTCCTTGATCTGCTTCGTGACCGACTCCTCGACCTGCGCCGGGAACTCGCGCGGGGAGGAGGAGAGGCCGTCGGTGTGGACGTACTTGGCGGAGTAGTCGTACATCTTCGCCTCGTCCGAGCGCAGCGGACGCTCGACGTCGCTCACCGTGACCTCGGGCGCGGTGCGCACGGAGGCGTTGAGGTCGAAGAGGTCGGGGCGGTACGGCTCGACGACCGCGCCCGCACGCAGGTGCGGGGAGGTGTTGAGGAGCGCCAGGCCGGTCTCGTAGTCGTCGACGACCTCGATGCCGATCGAGGAGCCGCCGAAGCGCGGCTTGACGATGTAGGGGCCCTCGAAGGACGGGGCGGCGTAGCGCGAGAGCAGCTCGCGCTGCAGCGACGGGAGGCCGGCGTTGAGCATGACCGCGCCGAAGGCGAGCTTGTCCATCCCGAGCGCGGCGGCGGCCGGGGTCGCACCGGTCGCCTTGAGGCCGGCGAGCTCGAAGAGCCACTGGATGCCGCCGGCCTCGCCCGCGCCGCCGTGGAAGGCGGAGAGGATCGGGCCGGTCTCGAGGCGCTTGCCGCCACCGAAGCCGCCGACGGTGTAGAACCCGTCGCCCTTCTCGGACCCGAGGCGGAACTCGACGGCCTTGGAGCCCTTCGGCTCGCCGCCGAGGAAGTCACGCGCCTCCTGCTTCGCGGGCACCAGGAACCACTTGTCGGAGCGCGCCCAGTAGAGGCACGTCACCTCGACGCCGGCACCGGCGAGGACCCGCTCGGCCTGCAGGCCGGTGAGGATGCTGATGTCGTGCTCGGCGCTGGGACCGCCGAAGACGATGGTGGCCTTGGTTACGCTCATGGTGAAAGCTCCTGGGGGTCCTACGCGTAGTGGTCGGGGAGGTCGTTCTCGTACAGCACCACGTCGCCCTCCTTGGCCGCGGTCAGAGCATGATCCGCTGCCGCCTTGCGGCTCTCGAACGCAGTGGTTCGCGCTGGCTCCCCCGAGCGCAACGCTTTTCGGTTGGTGCGACCGACGATGCACAGCCGCATCTTGTCGGAGGCCGTGGCAGCCTGCGCGAACTCGATGTTGCGCGCGGCCTGCTCGGTGCCCAGTTCGACCATACCGGGCGTGATCGTCCACACCGTGCCCGACTCCCCCGCCAGCCGCTTGGCCTTCGCGAGCGCCGCGGCGGCGCCGGTCGGGTTGGAGTTGAAGGTGTCGTCGATGACCCACACGCCGCCGGGCGTCTTGTTGGCCTCGGCGCGATGAGGGGTGCCGGGGATCGACGCCAGCCGCTGGGTGATCGTCTCGATCGGGACCTCGACCGCGAGGGCGAGGCCGACGGCGATCGCCACGTTGATCGGGTGCCCGACCTCGTCGGGGAGCTCCACGGCGTACGTCTCGCCGTTGATCTGGAGGGCAGAGTCGGCCACCACGACCTCGGCGGTGGTGCCCGGCACGGCCGAGCAGGCGATGACGCGCTTGCTGGCGCGGAGGTTCTCGGCGATGAGGGCGAGCTCGGGTACGTCGATGTTGAGCACCACGGTGCCGGCCTTCGGGAGGATCTCCGACTTGGCCTTGACGATCGTCTCGCGCGACTTCATCCGCTCCAGGTGGGCCTCGCCGATCGTGGTGATGGCGGCGACCTCGGGCGGGAAGATCTCGGTCAGCTCGGCGATCTCGCCGGGGCCGTACGTCCCCATCTCGGCCACGAAGATGTCGGTGCCGGGCTGGAGGCGGTCGTTGACCGCACGGGAGAGACCCATCGCGTTGTTGAAGCTCGCCGGCGAGGCCAGCGTCGCCCAGCGGCCCTGCATCAGGTGGGTGGCGTAGTTCTTCGTCGAGGTCTTGCCGTAGGAGCCGGTGATCGCGACGATCCTCGGGTTGACCTTCTTGATCGTGGCGGCCGCCTGGACCTGCCACTTCTTCGCCATCGCCTTCTCGATCGGCCACATGATCGCCAGCGCCGCCTCGGCCAGCGGGACCGCGAGGATCGGGAGCAGGCCGGCGGCGGCCGGTACGACCAGCGCGATCACGGCGGTGACGATCGCGTGCAGCACGAAGAGCACGGCGGCCAGGCGCTTGACGCGGTCGGTCCACACCAGCCGCTTGGCGCCGGTGAAGCTCATCCCGACCGGCCAGCCGATGAACAGCAGTGCGCCGACGAGGGCGCCGTAGGGCAGCACGAACGAGGCCAGGCAGACCACGACGACCGCGCCGAGCAGGATCGCCTCGACCGGGCGTGCCTTGATCCAGATCCACTCGATCGCGAACAGCCGCGTCGGCTCGTAGTGCTCACGCTGAGCGACCCGCAGCCAGCGGTAGTAGGAGACCAGGGTCAGCGCGGAGGTGACCAGGACGATCCACATGCTTCTTCTTCAGCCCCTCAGATTCA
>JALZDD010000612.1 GCA_030862715.1 Actinomycetota bacterium
GGCAACCAGATCATGGAGGCCTACCAGGTCCACAACAACGTGACCAAGAGGGAGGCGCGCAAGCGCGCCATCGAGATGCTCGACCGC
Source organism: Actinomycetota bacterium (assembly GCA_030862715.1). The sequence goes on from JALZDD010000612.1 coordinate 88, forward strand.
GTCGGCATCCCGCAGCCCGACCGTCGCGTGGACGACTACCCGCACCAGTTCTCCGGCGGTATGCGCCAGCGCGCGATGATCGCGATGGGGCTGATCAACAACCCGAGCCTGCTGATCGCCGACGAGCCGACCACGGCTCTCGACGTGACCGTCCAGGCGCAGATCCTCGATCTGCTCCAGGACCTGCAGCGCGACTTCGACGCGGCGGTCATCATCATCACCCACGACCTCGGCGTCGTGGCGGAGATGGCTGATGACGTACTCGTGATGTACGCCGGTCGGGCGGTCGAGTACGGCCCGTGCAAGGAGATCCTCACCCACCCGGAGATGCCCTACACCTGGGGCCTGCTCTCCAGCGTGCCGGACCTGACCGCGTCGACCGAGGCCAAGCTGATCCCGATCCGGGGCAACCCGCCCTCGCTGCTGAACCCGCCGCCGGGATGCGCCTTCGAACCGCGCTGTGACCACGTGGCGAAGGTGGGCGGCGACCTGTGCCGGACGACCCTTCCCGACCTCACCCCGGCCAGCAGCGGTGGCAACCACACCAAGCGCTGCCACATCAAGAACGCCGACGAGGTCTACGAGGCAGAGATCCTGCCCGAGATCGCCCCTGACCTGGTGGAGGACTGATGAGCGACACCACGACTGCCACCGCGGCCTCGGTCGCGCCGGCGAGCACGGACACCGTGCTCTCGGTCGAGAACCTGAAGATGCACTTCCCGGTCAAGGGCAGCGGCGTGATCCGGCGTACGGTCGGGCACGTCAAGGCCGTCGACGGGGTCTCCTTCGAGGTGGCCAAGGGCAGCGCCCTGGGTCTCGTCGGCGAGTCCGGCTGTGGCAAGTCCACCACCGGCCGGATGGTGACGCGGCTTTACCAGCCCACCGAGGGGAAGATCAACTTCGAGGGCACCGACATCGCCAACTACTCGGGTAGGAAGCTGCACCCGATGCGCCGGGAGATCCAGATGATCTTCCAGGACCCGTCGACCTCGCTGAACCCCCGTCACACGGTCGGTTCGATCATCGGCGCGCCGCTGCGGATCCACAACATGGTGCCGAAGGACAAGGTGCTGGGCCGGGTCCAGGAGCTGCTCGAGCTCGTCGGGCTCAACCCCGAGCACTACAACCGCTACCCGCACGAGTTCTCCGGCGGTCAGCGCCAGCGCATCGGTATCGCCCGGGCCATGACCCTGCAGCCGAAGCTGCTCGTGGCCGACGAGCCGGTCTCGGCTCTGGACGTCTCGATCCAGGCTCAGGTGATCAACCTGCTCCAGGATCTGCAGCGGGAGTTCGACATCTCCTACCTGTTCATCGCTCACGACCTCGCCATCGTTCGTCACTTCTGCCCCGAGGTCGCGGTGATGTACCTCGGCAAGATCGTGGAGATCGGCGACCGCGAGTCGATCTACGAGCACGCTCACCACCCCTACACCCAGGCGCTGCTCTCCGCGGTTCCCGACGTGAAGCAGGCCGCGATCGGCGGCCGTCGTGAGCGGATCCGGCTGGAGGGCGACGTACCTTCGCCGATCAACCCGCCCTCGGGCTGCCACTTCCGCACCCGCTGCGCCATCGCCAAGGACATCTGCTCCGTGGTCGAGCCGCCGCTGCTGCAGATCGGCAAGAAGCACAAGGTCGCCTGCCACTTCCCGGGTGAGATCCACCAGCACCCGGAGAAGCCGATCACTGCGCCGCTCCTGGGCGTCGACGAGTTCGGTGCGCCGGACCCGGGCGCCAGCCCGGCCGAGGTCCCGGGCGACGGTCCCGGGTACGCCGACACCTGGTACGACCTGGCGAACAACTCGCGGGGTCGCGCCTGAGGATCTCCCGTATCTCCGCGAGATTTCGAAAGACGGTCCGCAGCCTTTGGCTGCGGGCCGTCTTTGTTACATATGTGTCACACGTCACTGTCGGTATCGAACCGTTATCTGTAGTCCCGCCCGAAGCGTCGGAACTTGGCATAACTTGATGCAGCGCGCTGGCTCGGGCCGCGCGAAGTGGTCTGGTCTTGGGCGTACCGAGCCTCGAGGCGTCGAACGGAGATCCGAGCGTATGACTGTGTCCGAAGTGTTGATCCAGGGTCCTGATCCCGAGATCAATCC
>JALZDD010000641.1 GCA_030862715.1 Actinomycetota bacterium
TGCTCTGGCAAGTAGTGCGCACTGCGTAGTAGTGTGCGAAGCATGGATACCACCCAACTGCTCAAAGGGGTGCTCGACCTGACCGTCCTGGCCGTCGTCGACGGCGAGGACGCGTACGGCTATGACATCGTCCGCAAGCTCCGCGACAGCGGGCTGACGGACGTCGGCGACGCGTCGGTCTACGGCACCCTGCGGCGGTTGTACGCCGCCGGCGCCCTGACCTCCTACGTCGTGCCGTCGGAGTCCGGTCCGCACCGCAAGTACTACGGCATCACACCTGCCGGGCAAGGCCAGCTCAAGCAGCAGAGCGAGGACTGGTCCCACTTCTCCACCACCGTCACCGAGATCCTCCAAGGGGCAAGCGCATGACGACCACAGATGCCGAGGCGAACGTCGCGCCGGAGGTGCGGCTCTTCCTGGCTCGCGTACGCCGCGAGCTCGCCGACCTCGATCCGGAGGTGCTCAGCGACATCACCGATGGCCTCGAGGCCGACTTCACCGAGCTGGTCGAGGAGCGCGGTCCCGATGCGCTCGGGGACCCGGCCGAGTACGCCAAGGAGCTGCGGGCCGCAGCGGGCATACCCCTGGGCGCGAAGGCGCCCCGGGGTCTCGCGGAGCGGGTCGACGGGATCCTGGACGCGGGCCACGACCGCTTCGATCAGGCGGTCGCCAAGCTCGGTGAGCTGCTGCGTACGGACGTGGCGCCTGTTGTCGCCTGGTTGCGGCCGCTGTGGTGGATCGTGCGTGCCTGGGCGGCGGCCTGGCTGGTCTCGGCGATGTTCGGGTGGGGCATGTCGAGCGCCCCGGCGGTCCTGCTCCTCATCGTCGCGGTGGCGGTCAGCATGTTCATCGGCGCCGGCCGCCTCTGGCCAGGTGGTGAGCGGGGGACCGCCGCACGTGTCGTGCTCCTGGGCCTGAACACGTTCGCCGTGTTCGTGCTCTTCATGACCTGGGCGAGCGGGGGTGGCGACAGCACCGACTATGACCGTGGCTGGAACGACGGGTTCAACGAGGCCGGCGCCGGCGGTGGCTACGGCGCCCCGATGAACGAGCAGGCGGGGGTCTACTCCGACGGCAAGTGGGTCAGCAACATCTACCCGTACGACGCCTCGGGCAAGCCGCTGACCGGCGTCCAGCTCTTCGACCAGGAGGGGAAGCCGATCGACGTCGTCACCCAGCCCGACTGCACGTCGACGAGCGCCGCCCCGCTCCCGCCGGTCACCAGCGACGAGCTCGACATGGCCGAGGTCGTCTGCACCGACGAGATGACCGGCGAGCCGCTGCAGGCGCGGATCTTCTACCCGTGGTCCAACGGTGCCGCCCAGCTCTACAACGTCTTCCCGCTGCCCAGTCGGGTCCAGCCGGGCACCGCGCTCGACCCGAACGCCTTCGCGGACGGGAGCGAGGACGCACCGGCGATCCAGGAGCCGCCGCTGGCGACCGTACCGAAGGCGTCGCTTCCCGGGATCACGACGACCTCGCCGAGCGCTTTACCGAGCGCGTCGCCCAGCGCCTCGCCGAGCGCAGCTGAGAAGCCATGAGCTGACCGATGCAACCAAACCCGGCCCCACAGCGTCGAACCCAGTGGTGGGAGAGACGAGGGGGAGTTCGATGAAGTTCTGGTGGAGGTTGCGCCGACTGGTGGCGCGTCTCGTGCTCGTGGCGTGATCCGGCGGCGATTCGGGGCGCACGCCGGCTCGCTGTTAATCTTCTCGGGTTGTCGGCCCATGGGGGTCGGCGACTCAAGCCGTGAAATCGGCCGCGGACCAAGAGTGCCCCGGTGAACAGGCCCGGGCGCGCCGCGCAACGAGTTGGGCCCACGGGCCGGAAGGGAGCCTTCGCATGGCAGTTGGAACTGACGCGGAGACCAAGAAGAAGATCATCGCCGAGTACGCCACGACCGAGGGTGACACCGGCTCGCCGGAGGTGCAGATCGCGCTGCTGTCGCACCGCATCTCCCACCTGACCGACCACCTCAAGGAGCACAAGCACGACCACCACAGCCGTCGTGGTCTGCTGCTGCTCGTCGGCCAGCGCCGCCGCCTTCTCAACTACCTTCAGAAGAAGGACATCGAGCGCTACCGCTCGATCATCGAGAAGCTCGGCCTTCGTCGTTGATCTCTTGATCTTCGTACGCAGCGGGTCGCCCCTACGGGGGCGGCCCGTTCGCCTGTTTTAGGGAAGGTTGGGCCCCGGCGGTACCTCTTGGGGCATTCCGGCTGCGTTCACGGGTGAATCAGGCGCAGTGTTGAGACCGTGCATCGACACATCGCAGGCAAGCTGACCGGGCCCCGGACCAAGTACATCGTCGTGCTGTTCTGGCTGCTCGCCGTGGTCGTCCTCGGCGGTTTCGCCGGGAAGCTGACCGACGTGCAGAACAACGAGGCCAGCTCATGGCTGCCGGCGTCGGCGGAGTCGACCCGCGGGTTCGACAAGATGAGCCCGTTCCAGGATCCCAACGCGATCCCCACGACGCTCGTCTACACCTCGACCACCACCACCGGAGCCAGCCTTGCCGCGGTCGCCTCGGGTGACATCGCCGAGCTCGGCAGGCTCGACGGCGTCGAGGGCGAGATCGAGCCACCGCGGTTGTCGAAGGACGGGGAGGTCGCCCAGCTCACGGTGACCTTCAACCTCGGCTCGGACGGCTGGAGCAAGATGCCGGGCCTCGTCGACGAGATCCGCGGAATCGCCGACCATGACGACGTACGGGTGCACGTCACGGGCCAAGGTGGCTCCGCGGCCGACGCGGCGGAGGCGTTCGGCGGCATCGACACGACGCTGCTGCTGGCTGCGCTCGCGGTGGTCGTGGTCATCTTGCTGTTCGTCTATCGCAGCCCCGTGCTCTGGCTCTTCCCGATCGTCTCGGTGGTGATCGGTCTGGGAGTGACGATGGGCCTGGTCTACTTCTTGGCGAAGAACGCAGGGCTGACCGTCAACGGCCAGAGCCAGGCCATCTTGAGCATCCTGGCGATCGGTGCCGGCACCGACTACGCCCTGCTGCTGGTCTCCCGCTACCGCGAGGAGCTGCGCAACTTCGAGGACCGTCATGACGCGATGGCGCATGCCCTGCATCGTGCCGCTCCGGCGATCCTCGCCAGCGCCGTGACCGTTGCTCTGGCCATGCTCTGCCTGACCTTCGCGGAGATGAACTCGACCTCCGGGATGGGGCCGGTCGTGGCTGTCGGGATCGGGGTGACCTATCTGGTGATGGTCACCCTGCTGCCTGCCCTGCTGGTCATCTGTGGCCGGTGGGTCTTCTGGCCGAAGCGCCCGGCGTACGGATCTGCGGAACCGACCGAGACCGGTCTGTGGGCGAGGGTCGGTGACGGGGTCTCGGTCCGGCCGCGCAGGGTCTGGGTGGTGACGACGGGCGTGCTGCTCCTCGCCTGCCTCGGCCTGCTGCGGCTCGATGCCAACGGACTGGCCTCGGACGAGACCTACACCAAGGAGTTCGACTCGATCACCGGCCAGCAGGTGCTGGTCGACCACGACATGGCCGACCAGTCCAACCAGCTGCTCGTGGTCGCCGACGCGGCGGAGCAGGAGCAGGTGCAGCAGGCGCTCGACGGCGTCGACGGGCTGGTGCCCACCGTGACCCGGGCGGGGGAGATGGTGAGCTTCCCGCTCGGCCCGCCACAGGACGGTGTCGTCGCGATCGCAGCGGTGGTCAACGCGGACGTGACCTCGCCCCAGGCGTACGACATCGTGGCTGCCGCGCGCTCGGCGGTGCAGGAGGTGGACGGCTCCGGCGCGCTGGTCACCGGCACCTCGGCGATGATGCTCGACACCCTCGAGGCCAGTCAGCGCGACAACTTCGTGATCATCCCGCTCGTCCTGCTGGTTGTGCTGCTGGTGCTGATGGTGCTCCTGCGGGCGCTGGTCGCCCCGTTGATCCTGCTCGGCACGGTGATCCTGTCCTTCGGCGCGGCACTCGGCATCTCGGTGCTGCTCTTCGAGTTCGTCTTCGGCTTCGCCGGCACGGACCCGGCGTTCCCGCTGTTCGCCTTCGTGTTCCTGGTCGCGCTGGGCATCGACTACAACATCTTCCTGATGACGAGGGTGCGTGAGGAGGCGCAGGTCCGCGGCACCTGGGCAGGGTCACTCGTCGGCCTGACCTCGACCGGTGGCGTGATCACGTCGGCGGGCATCGTCCTCGCCGCGACGTTCCTGGTGCTCGGCTCGCTGCCGATGGTCTTCCTTGCCGAGATCGGGGTGACCGTCGCGCTCGGGGTCATGCTCGACACGATGATCGTCCGGTCGATCCTGGTCACCGCCATCAACCTCGATGCCGGCGACCGGATCTGGTGGCCGAGCAGACTGGCGAAACCTAAACAACAGTAAGTCAGTCATGTTAATCTCTCAGCCATGACGTCCCCAGGTCTGAACCGGCGCACCTTCCTCACCACCGCGGCGCTCGGCGCGGCGGCGGTGGGCACTACCCAGGTCACCGAGTCGGTCACGGCCGGCGCCGCCGCGGGCGCCCCGGCGATCCTCAAGCCGCTGCCCGTCGAGCGGTTCATCGACTACGGCACCAACGCCGAGACCCGCTGGGATTCGGTCGACCCGCGCCGCTACCTGACCCCGCAGGCCGACCTGTTCGTGCGCAACCACACCGCGACCCCGCAGATCGACCCGGAGACGTACGAGCTGGAGATCTTCGGCGACGGGCTGCGCGACCCGGCCGGCATCCGGCTCACCGTCGACGACCTCAAGGCCTTCCGGCACGTCGAGACCACCTCGGTCCACGAGTGCACCGGCAACGGCCGCAGCTTCTTCATCACCCAGCAGGGCCAGGAGGTCAGCGGCACCAAGTGGACGCTCGGCGCGGTGGGCGCGGTCCGCTGGAAGGGCGTACGCCTCGGGGACATCCTGACCGCCGTCGGCATCCGTCAGGACGCGGTCTCGGTGCAGGGGAGCGGGCTCGACGCCAGCTATGTGGACAAGGGCGTCGACTACGGCAGGGTGCGGCGCCCGTTCCCGATCGAGAAGGCCTTCGACGACGCGCTGCTCGTCTGGGGTGCCAACGGTGAGGATCTGCTGCCCGACCACGGCTTCCCGCTGCGGCTGCTGCTGCCCGGCTGGATCGGCATCGCGAGCATCAAGTGGCTCGGCTCGCTGGAGGTGTCCACGAACGTGCTGACCTCGCCGTGGGACACGAAGTGGTACAACGTCGACGGCCCGCTCACCGTCAACCCGGTCCGCTCCGCCCTCGAGCTCGAGTGGAAGGCCGAGATCCCGGCCGGCGAACGGATCGTGCTGAGCGGCCGCTCGTGGTCCGGCAAGGCACCGATCGCGCGCGTCGAGATCAGCACCGACGGGGGAGCGACCTGGGCGACCGCGATCCAGCACGCGCCGGGCCGCCCCACCGGCGGCCACGGCCTCGGCTGGGCGCAGTGGGACCACACCTGGCGCAACCCCGAGCCGGGGGCGTACGAGATCCTCGTCCGGGCCACCGACCGGGCCGGCCGCACCCAGCCCGACGTCGCCGCCCACAATCCCGGGGGCTACCTCTTCGACGCCGTCGTACGCCATCCCGTCACCGTCGTGTGATGTCGTCGTTGAGGCACGCGCGTGCCTCCGTTCCGCATTTCGGGCAGGGGACGGATAGGCTGAGCGATGAGTGCTAGCGCCAGCCGCGCGGGCATTCGGAAAAAGGAACACATCACCAGGAGCGGCCCGCCCGTCCGGCTCGGTCCTCGGTAGTGATTCCCAGGTCCGTCGCGGACCTGAGGGTCTCGATCGAAGACCGGCCCCGTGCACAACGAGTGCACATGCCCGGCGCGGGGGCGCTCCGAGACCTAGACAAGGACGAATCCTTGACTGAACCAGTCATCACTGCCGTCGAGACGAC
>JALZDD010000655.1 GCA_030862715.1 Actinomycetota bacterium
TCGGCCAGCTCGACGCGGGCGTCGTCGTCGGTGGTGACCCGGCGGGAGAACTTCTGGTTGGCCTTGATGATCTTCTTCATCCGGGACTCGATCTTGACCAGGTCCTCGGGCACGAACGGGGTCTCGATGTCGAAGTCGTAGTAGAAGCCGTCGGTCACCGGCGGGCCGATGCCGAGCTTGGCCTCCGGGAAGAGCTCCTGCACCGCCTGCGCCATCACGTGCGCGGTCGAGTGACGCAGGATGTCGTGGCCGTCCTTGGAGTCGATCAGGACACCTTCGACGTCATCACCGTCGGCAAGCTCGTAGGCCAGGTCCTTGAGGTCGGATCCCACCCGCGCGGCAATCACCTCAGGGGTATCCTGGAACAGCTCCCAGGCCCTCGTGCCCGTAGTGACCGTCCGCTCCTCGCGCCCGTCGGGGGTGAGTACGGCGATCTTGATCTCGGACACTGCTTCTCCTGGGGGTTCAGGTCGGTTTCCTCAGTGGACGCGTCGATCGTATCCGCAGGAAAGCCCCCGACGCTCATCGGTATTTGCCTCTACACTCCTACGCTCGAATCAGCCTCACCACGAAAGGCCCCGTGCTCCCCACCACCGGCCCCAAGTCCCGTCTCATCGACCCGTCTCGCCGGATACTCCGGCTCCAGCGACGTACGTCGATGGCGACCGTCCTGATCACCCTGGGCCTCGGAACGCTGGCGATGCTGTTCCCGGCCACTGTCGTGGCACGGCAGGCCGCCGACCGGTGGAACAGCGGGCAGTGGGCGGAGGTGAGCGTGGTGGAGCGATGCGAGTTCGACAGCGGCACCGGCGAGATCACCTCCTGCCAGGGCCAGTGGCGCGTCGACGGCGAGCGGGTCACCGGAAGCATCCACGGCACCCTGCGCGACATCGGCCGCGACCCCGACCCCTCGAAGGCGACCTTCCGGATGTGGGTGGTCGACTCCGACGCCTACGGAGAGCATGCGATCAACCCGTGGCCGGCCCGCATCCTCGGGATGGGCCAGGACCCGGCACTCTGGGGCGGGATCGCGCTCACCGTGCTCGGGCTGGTGGTGCTGCCGACGCGGCGGGCGTGGCTGCGTACGCCGGGCGAGGAGACGCTCACCGAGGACCTCGGCATCCGGCTGAGCACCCACCCCGCGCACGGACGGGCGTGGCTGGCGCCGGTCGGGCTGGTCCTCGGCCCGGCGCTCATCGCGCTCGGCGCCTGGGTCGCCACTCGGCCACAACTGCCGACGGTGCTCGTGCTGGCCGGGTGCCTGGTCGCGCTCAGCGGGCTGATCCTGGGGCTCCGGCTGGCCTGGCTCGGGCTGCGACGCCCGGTCGCGGTGGACCTCGGGCTCTACGAAGGCGGCCTGGTCCTGGAGTACGCCCGGCACACCGACGTCATCCTCTGGGAGGACGTGACCAGCATCGACACCGGTGTCGTCGACGAGCGCAAGGCCAACCCCCGCATCGACGTCACGCTGCACCTGGTCACCGGCGCTGCGCTGCGGCTGCCGCGCGTCGACCACCAGCACTCGTTCACCGCTCACCTGCACCGGATCGCCTCCGGCGGATCACTGCCGACGGGGTGAGGACGCGGTGAGGTAGCGTCGACGTCGATGAACCAGATGCGCGCAACCGTGGTCCACAAGGGCGAGCTCTCGGTGCGGTCCGTCCCGCGTCCCGAGCCGGGGCCCGGACAGCTGCTGATCAAGGTGCTGCGCACCGGCATCTGCGGCTCCGACCTGCACGTCCGCGAGCACGCCGACGAGCTCAACGAAGTGGTCACCGAGATCGGCTACACCACCGCGATGACGCCCGATCAGGAGATCGTGCTGGGACACGAGATCCTCGGCTCGGTCGTCGCCTACGGCCCCGAGACCCGCGGTCGCTGGGAGCCGGGCACGTCGGTGACGGCGCTGCCGGTGCTGCGTACGGACGGGGCGGTCCACATGGTCGGCTTCGACGTCGACTCCCCCGGCGGTTTCGCGGAGTACTGCGTCGTCCAGGAGGCGTTCACCTTCCCGGTGCCCGACGGAGTCTCGCCCGACCAGGCTGTGTTCACCGAGCCGCTGGCCGTCGCCTTCCACGCCGTACGCCGCGGCGCGGTCTCCGCACGCCGCCCGGCCGTCGTCATCGGCTGCGGCCCGATCGGGCTGGCCGTCATCCTCATGCTCAAGGCGCAGGGGGTGAAGACGGTGGTCGCCTCCGACCTCTCCCCCGCGCGGCGCGCGCTCGCGGTGAAGTGCGGCGCCGACGTGGTCGTCGACCCGCGCGAGTCCTCGCCCTGGGACGCCTACCGGCAGCGCGGTCCGGTGACCTCGCTGACCGACTACCTGGGCTTCGGGATCGACGCGATGCAGGTCGTACGCCGCATCCCGCTGCTCCCCTGGGAGACGGTGCTGCTCAACGCCGACCGCCTCGGGCAGTCGCCGACGGGTCCGGTCGTCTTCGAGTGCGTCGGGGTGCCGGGGATGCTCGAGCAGATCATGACCGCGGCGCCGCTGCACACCCGCGTCGTGGTGGTCGGTGTCTGCATGGAGCCGGACACGATCCGGCCCGCCATCGCCATCCACAAGGAGATCGACCTGCGGTTCGTCTTCGGCTACGACCCTGCCGAGTTCGCGCGCACGCTGGAGCTGATCGCCGGCGGCAAGGTCGACCCCTCGCCGCTGCACACCGGCACCGTCGGGCTCGACGGTGTCGCCCAGGCCTTCTCGGATCTGGCCGACCCGGAGACGCACGCGAAGATCCTCGTCGATCCGTGGGCGTGACACGAGCCACAGCACCGACGATTCTGGTGGACGGATCACCTACCGGTAGTATCTGATCCACCAGCGGCCCGTTCCGGTCTTGCCCCCGGCCGCTCTCGCCGAACCTTGGACTCGGTAACTCATTATGGCGAGACACCTCGCTTGAAAAGTTGACTCCTTGTCTCAGCAGAGCTTCAGCGCGCTCGGCGTGCCCGCAGACCTCACCGCCGTCCTCGATCACCACGGCATCACCTCCCCCACCCCGATCCAGGCCGCGACCCTGCCGGACTCCCTCGCCGGGCGCGACGTGCTCGGTCGCGGGCGGACCGGGTCGGGCAAGACGTACGCCTTCCTGCTTCCGCTCGTCGCCCGCCTCGCCGGCGGCGCCAAGGCGAAGTCGGGCAAGCCGCGGGCGCTCGTGCTCGCCCCGACCCGTGAGCTGGTCCGCCAGATCGAGGAGTCGCTGCGTCCGCTCGCCGCGGAAGCCGGCCTGAGCGTGCAGACCGTCTTCGGTGGCGTCGGGCAGAACCCGCAGGTCATCGGCCTGCGCAAGGGCGCCGATGTCGTGCTCGCCTGCCCCGGCCGGCTCGAGGACCTGATCGCCCAGCGTCACGCCGACCTGTCCTCGATCGAGGTCACCGTCCTGGACGAGGCCGACCACATGGCCGACCTCGGCTTCCTGCCCGCCGTGCGGCGCCTGCTGGCGATGACGCCGAAGGGCAGCCAGCGCCTCCTGTTCAGCGCCACGCTCGACAAGGGCGTCAACGTGCTGGTCAAGCAGTTCCTCCAGCAGCCGGTCATCCACGAGGCCGACTCCGCGCAGTCGCCGGTGGCCGAGATGGAGCACCACGTACTCCACCTCTCCGCCCGCGAGCACCGCCTCCCGGTGCTCGCCGACCTGGCCGCCGCTCCCGGCCGCACCGTCGTCTTCACCCGCACCAAGCACGGCGCCAAGGGCGTCGCCCGCCAGCTCGGCCGCGCCGGCATCCCGGCCGTCGAGCTCCACGGCGACCTGTCCCAGAACGCCCGCGTGCGCAACCTGGAGGCCTTCCACTCCGGCCGGGCGACCACCCTGGTGGCCACCGACATCGCGGCCCGCGGGATCCATGTCGACGACGTCACCCTCGTCGTCCACGCCGACCCGCCCGCCGAGCACAAGGCCTACCTGCACCGCTCCGGCCGTACGGCCCGCGCCGGTGCCTCTGGCACCGTGGTCACCCTGATGCTGCCCGACCAGGTCAAGGACGTACGCACGCTCACCCGGGCCGCCGGGATCAAGCCGACCACCACCCGTCTCGACGGGCCCTCGCACCCCATCCTGATCGAGCTGGCGCCCGGCGAGCGGAGCCGTCCCGGCCCGTTCGTCCCGGTCGTCGCCCAGCCTCCGCGCCGGCCCGCCGGCGAGGGCACCGGCAACCGGAAGAGCCGCCCCGGCTCGCGCGCCCGCAAGCGTCAGCGCGCCACCGGCAGCCGCTGACCCCAACTCCGACTCGAGACTGAGGACGGCACCCGCCGTCCGAACTAGGGTTGGCCGGGTGACTGTGCACGACGACGGCTCCTCCGGCCGGCTGGCGACGTTCTTCGCCACCGACGACGACTGGGAGCGCGAAGGCTCGATCACGCTCGGCGACTGGCTGGTCGGCGCGGTCGTGCTGGTCGCGAGCCTGGTCACCCTGGAGCTGATCCGGGGAGTGGGGACGCTCGACTCCAGCGACGCACCGACCTGGGTCGAGTGGACGGCGGTCGTCATCGGCGCGGCGCTGCTCGTGTTCCGGCGGCGCTTCCCGCTCACGATCGCGCTCCTGGCCGGGCTCCACATGTTCGTCACCGGGGTGTGGCTCCCGACCGTGATGGGGCTGCTGCCGATGCAGATCATCTACTTCGTCGCCTTCTTCGCCGGGGCAGCCTGGGCGCGGCGCCGGCGGGACATGGTGGTCGTGATGGGGCTGATCACCCTGTTCATGTTCGCCTGGCTCGCCTGGCAGTTCGCGGTCGGCAGCGGCATCGACGAGATCCGCGAGTCGACCGCCGACGCGGAGGGCTCCTCGCTCATCGGCCCGGTGACCGCCTACGTCCTGCTCTCCACCGTCATCAATCTGCTCTACTTCGCCGGCGCGATCGTCGGCGGCCAGGTCGCTTGGCGCGGTGCGCGGCAGAAGGCCGAGCTGGCCGAGCAGGCCGCGACCATCGCAGCCCAGTCCGGGCAGCTCCAACGCCGCGCCGTGATCGACGAGCGCCTGCGGATCGCCCGCGAGCTGCACGACGTCGTCGCCCACCACGTCGCGGTCGTCGGCGTCCAGGCCGCCGCCGGGCGCAAGCTGCTCGAACGAGGCCGTCCCGATGACATCGAGGGCGCCGCCGAGGCGCTCGGCAACGTCGAGGCCTCCGCGCGCGAGGGAGTCACCCAGATGCGCTCGCTGCTCGGCACCCTGCGCGACCCGGCCGGCGACGCCGAGACCGAGGGGCCGGACGTACGCCGCCCGGAGCCGCGGCTCGAGGACCTGCCCGCGCTCCTGGACGAGGTCCGCGAGAGCGGGCTGCGGGTCGACTACGAGGCCGTCGGGCCGGTCGAGGACCTCTCGGTGCCGCTGGCGCACTCGGTCTACCGGATCGTCCAGGAGGCGCTGGCCAACGTACGCCGCCACTCCACCGCCGACCGTGCCCAGGTCGTGCTCCGCGTCGACCGGACTGCGGCCGCGCCGTACGCCGAGGTCGAGATCACCGACAACGGCCGGCCCCGGCACGGCACGTCCGGCAGCGGGCTGGGTCTCCTGGGCGTACGCGAGCGGGCAGCCGTCCGGAAGGCGGAGGTCGACATCGGGCCCAGGGCCGTGCAGGGGTTCCGGGTGCGAGTGCGGTTCCCGCTCGACTCCCCGGTCGCGTCGATGGGAGCGGCGCGATGATCCGGGTGCTGCTCGCCGACGACCAGCAGCTGGTGCGCTCGGGATTCCGTCTCATCCTCTCGATGGAGGACGACATCTCGGTGGTCGGCGAGGCCTCCGACGGCGCCGACGCGATCGCCAAGGCGCGCGAGCTGCGGCCCGACGTGGTGCTGATGGACGTACAGATGCCCGGCACCGACGGCATCGAGGCCACGCGCACGGTGGTCGCCGAGGGGCACGCCAAGGTGATCATCCTGACCACCTTCGACCGTGACGACTACCTCTTCGACGCGCTGGCCGCCGGCGCCAGCGGCTTCCTGCTCAAGAACGCCGACCCCGACTCCCTCGCCGATGCGGTGCGCGCCGCCGCCGACGGGCACGCGCTGCTCGCCCCGGAGGTCACGATGCGCGTGATCGGCCGGGTGACCCGAGCCGAGGCACCGGCAACGCCGGCGCCGAAACCGCCCAGGGAGCTCGACCTGCTCACCGCCCGCGAACGCGAGGTGCTGCTGCTCATCGGCGAGGGACTGAGTAACAACGAGATCGCCCGCCGGCTGTTCCTCACCGAGGCGACCGTGAAGACCCACGTGTCGGCCTGCCTGGCCAAGCTGCAGCTGCGCGACCGGGTGCAGACCGTGGTCTTCATCCACCGTCACGGCTTGCTCCCGGCCGGCCCGCCCAACGGGTGAGGGCGAGTTCATCCTCGCGACGGATCCGCGGTGCGCCGCACTGAAATAGCGTGGGTCCCGTTCGTTTCCAACGCAGAGGAGATTTCGATGCTCGAGGTCAGCGGGTTGACCCGTCGCTTCGGCGACATGGTCGCCGTCGACGATGTGTCCTTCCCGGTCCCGTCCGGTGGGCTCACCGGGTTCGTGGGCGGCAACGGTGCCGGGAAGACCACCACCATGCGGATGATCATGGGGGTGCTGGCCGCGCACGCCGGGACGGTGTCCTGGCAGGGGCACGAGGTCACCCGCGAGGATCGGCGCCGGTTCGGCTACATGCCCGAGGAGCGCGGTCTCTACCCGAAGCAGCCGATCCTGGACCAGCTGGTCTACCTGGCGCGGCTGCGCGGCATGTCCACCGCCGACGCGCGCCGGGAGATCACCGCGCTGCTGGAGCGGTTCGGTCTGGGTGGGCGCACCAAGGATCCGCTGGAGAAGCTGTCCCTGGGCAACCAGCAGCGGGTCCAGATCATCGCCGCGCTCGTCCCGGCGCCGATGGCGCTGATCCTCGACGAGCCGTTCTCCGGACTCGATCCCGACGCCATCGACGCGATGGCGGACCTCCTGCGCGAGCATGCTCGCGACGGCGTACCCGTCGTCTTCTCCTCCCACCAGCTCGATCTCGTCGACCGGCTGTGCGACAGGCTCGTGGTGATGGCCCGCGGCCGGGTGGTCACCCAGGGGACGGGCGAGGAGCTGCGTGCCGAGGCCGCGCTCCGCTACCGGCTCGTCCTCGACGGCGACGCCGGCTGGGTACGCGACCTGCCGGGGCTCCACGTCCGCGACGTCTCCGGCCCCGAGGCCGAGATCGAGGTCGTCTCCGCCGGTGCCGAGCAGAAGCTGCTCGTCGAGGCCACCAGCCGCGGGAACGTGCTCGACTTCCACCGCGTCGTACCGCGTCTGTCCGAGATCTACCGGGAGGTCACCGCATGACCACTGCAAAGACCAGGAACCAGCCCGTGTGGCAGATCGTCGCCCGCCGCGAGATCGCGGTCCGCGCCACCGACAAGTCGACGCTGATCGGCACCGCGGTGATGCTCGCGGTGATCGTGGGCGTGCTCGGCTTCACCGCATGGAGCGAGAGCCGGGAGAAGACCTACGAC